>CAZFYP010000034.1:0-18536 GCA_964523535.1 uncultured Clostridia bacterium | reverse complement strand
TGTTAACAGTAATCGTATCCTCTGCAATGAATGGTTTGTGGAGTATATCCTTTATTTTTGGATCCTCGGTTTTCGTATCCATTATGTTTACAAGTACGTCCTTGAGAAGGAGTATACCTATGATATTATCCCTGTGGTTTTCATAGACAGGTATTCTTGAATATGTCTCGGGAGGTATTATTTCCATAATATCCTTTATTTCACATTCAACATCTACCATGAAGGCATCTGATTTTCCTGTCATTGCCTGGCTTGCAATAGTATCGTTGAATTCGAATACATTGTCTATCATCTTCTTTTCCATATACTTGATGTTACCCTGAAGGAGGCCCTTCTTAAGAAGGTGTCGTATTTCATCCTCTGAAATACTCTCTTCCGCCTCATCTTCTCCTGCACCAAATGCTTTCGATACAATATTGGTTGATTTAGTAAGTATAAATACGAAGGGTCTGGCCACTTTTGAAAGCATTTCTACATATCTTGATGAAAAGAGTGCTATCTCCTCAGTCTTGTGAAGGGCCAGTCTCTTGGGAACAAGCTCTCCGAATACAAGCATGAAATAGGATAGAATCACCGTAACCAATATTATAGACAATTGAGAAGAATAGGGTATATTCATGCTCTCCAGAGCAGGAGCAAGCTTAACCGATATTCCTGTTGCTGCAAAGGCACTTGAAAAGAAACCTGCCAGAGTTATTCCAACCTGAATAGTTGCAAGAAATCCACTAGGCTTTTCAAGCATGTCCACAAGCCTCTTGGCCTTTTTGTCTTTTTCCTTCTCCCATTTAAGCTGCATCCTGTTCTTATTCACTGACACTATTGCCATCTCGGCAGATGCAAAGAATGCATTTACCAAGGTTAACACAGCTATCAAAATCAATCTGCCTGCTATTGTACCCATACGTCCTCCTTCTTAAGTCATCTACTCTACACTTCACTCTTTATCCCTGCAGTTTTCATCTATTATCTGACACTGATAAAGAACCCTCCTTGTTCTTGCATAGTTTTTGCCAATCCATTGTGACAAGGGATTTATGAAGCGCTTAAGACCCTTGTCCCTGTTGTCCAGATAGTTTCTAACAAGAAAAATCTCCCTGTCATAGTCAGGCATCTCCTCAGTCAAAGACAGTCTATTGTTCTTGGGACATGCCTCCCTGCATATATTGCATCCAAGAAGCCTCTTACCCATATGTTTTTTCATTTCCTCGGGAACTTCAATACCTTCAAGCATATAGTTCCTTACGCACTTTTCACGGTTAAAGATTCCATTTTCGTCAAGTGCTCCAGTGGGGCATGCATCAACACACCGTCTGCAGTTTCCGCAGTCAGTAAATTTCTTGTTTATATCATTCCACTTAAAATCGTCTTCTCCAATGTTGATTGCAAGGCCATAGAGAAACATGGACGTTCCAAATTCATCATTGTGAATCAGACTGTTCTTGCCATAGTAGCCAAGACCTGAAATATTTGCCAAAATCTTTAGGGACGTGTCTCTAAGAATTCTTATTTCACCGCCATTCTCGTAGGGCATGAGTTCCTTTTTTAGCTTCATGTAATACCTATTTGAAAAATAGTAATATGGAGAAACCGCCATGCACCCATCTGGAAGGACAGGCTCTTTTGGATTGTATTCAAACCCTGCAATGACTACTCCATCAAAATCCTTTATTTCAGAAAAATCCAGCAAGCTTATATTTTCATTGTCCGAATTCTTATCCTGCCATTTTAAAATGTCATCCGTCTTTAGTATCCTTACTTTGTATGGACTGATTTGTTGGAATATTCCTTTTAATTCTTTAACTTCCATACTTCTTTCCTGCCTTCCCATTCTCTTGCTCAGTGACAAAACCGCACTATGATAATAATACCATATTTGTCTGGCTAAAACTAGAAAAAGCCGGACACATGCCACTGTCCGGCCATAATTGTTCAATATTCTCTTTATCACTTTACTTCAGTGATTTCACATGCTGCATTCATACAATTACTTGTACATCTTGTCTATTTTTTTCTGAAGTTCGTTGTCATCAAGGTAGTCGTCAAAAGAATTTAGAGTGTCATAAATTCCTGCCGGAGTTAGCTCTATTATCCTGTTTGCTATTGTATTTATGAACCTGTGGTCGTGGGAAGTGAAAAGCATTGTTCCCTTGAAAGCCACAAGACCATCATTTACCGCCTGGATTGACTCCAGGTCAAGGTGATTTGTAGGCTCGTCAAGAAGTATTACATTTGCTCCTGAAACCATAAGTTTCGAAAACATGCACCTTACCTTTTCCCCTCCTGAAAGAACATTAGCCTCTTTTGTAGGCTCCTGCTCCGAGAAGAGCATCTTTCCAAGGAATCCCCTTATAAAAGCTTCAGATTTTTCTAGGGAAAACTGTCTAAGCCAGTCTATTAAGTTTATAGTTACTCCATCAAAGAATTCACTATTGTCCTTTGGAAGATAGTCTCTCTTAGTCGTAACTCCCCACTTGTAGGTACCTGAATCAGGCTCCATTTCACCCATTAGAATCTTGAAAAGCGCTGTTCTAGCAGCTTCGTTCTTGCTCAGTACTATTATCTTTTCTCCCTTGTTTACAGTGAAGGAAATATTGTCAAAGACCTTAACTCCATCAATAGTCTTCGAAAGACCTTCAACAGTCAATATGTCTTTTCCAGCTTCCCTCTCTGGAGTGAATCCTACAAATGGATATTTTCTAGATGATGGTTGAATATCATCTAGAGTAATCTTTTCAAGAAGTTTCTTTCTTGATGTTGCCTGCTTTGCTTTAGAAGCATTGGAAGAGAACCTGGCGATGAAGTTTTGAAGTTCCTTCATCTTTTCTTCCTTCTTCTTGTTTTGATCCTTAAGCAGTCTAGCTGCAAGCTGGCTTGACTGATACCAGAAATCATAGTTTCCTACATACATTTTAGCCTTCTTGAAATCTATATCAACCATATGGGTACATATCTTGTTCAAAAAGTGTCTATCATGTGATATTACTATCACTGTCTTCTCATATTCCATAAGAAAATCTTCCAGCCAGTTGATGGCTCTGAAATCCAGGTGGTTGGTAGGCTCATCCATTAGCAGAATATCCGGGTTGCCAAAAAGTGACTGTGCCAAGAGTACCTTCACCTTATCTGAAGCCGCTATGTCTTCCATGTTCTTGTCATAGTTTGATTTATCAACTCCAAGACCCATTAGAAGCTTCTCAGCATCTGTTTCTGCTTCCCAACCGTTAAGCTCTGCAAATTCTCCTTCAAGTTCTGCAGCCTTTACTCCGTCTTCATCGGAAAAATCTTCCTTCATATATATGGCATCTTTTTCCTTCATGATGTCATATAGTCTCTTGTGTCCCATTATTACAGTTTCGAGTACATTGTACTTGTCATATTCGTAATGGTCCTGCTTAAGAACTGCCAGTCTTTCTCCAGGTGTTATGCTTATCTCACCCTTATCCGGGCTGATTTCACCAGAAAGGATCCTCATGAACGTTGATTTTCCTGCACCATTTGCACCTATTACTCCGTAGCAGTTTCCCGGCGTAAATTTCAATTCTACCTCTTTGAAAAGCTGTTGCCCTCCAAAGCTCAATCCCACATTAGTTACTGTTATCACTTTTTTACTCCTTGTTCCATGTCCGTAATCCGTCTTCCGAACATATTTTATTTAATTTTTTATATTGTCTGTCAATCTATATTTAAACCCATGGAGACATACATCCCAAAGGTAATCTACCCAAATAAATATTATATACTTTTTATGGAAAATAATAAAGAAAAACTTTAAAAACGTGGTATAATAAATATATATTAAGTGATAAGAAAGTGATTATATGATTTTGATATCAAGTCAAGGTCTAATTTAATACATTTCTAATAGTAGTTTAACCCTCATCTTACCTCCAGGGTATATCATAATGATAGACACAATTCAAAGATATAAACGGGGTGTAATCATGAAAGAAAAAAGATATTTAATGCTCCTGGCAATAATTCTCATAATTTCTCTCCTCTCTACAGGATGCATATGGTCAATGAATCCAGTCAATAAAATTTTCTACAAGACATACAACATGGATGAAAGCAATTCCTTCTCCTACGCTTCAATAGACTCGTTGAATATTGAGGCTTCCGTCAAGGAAGTGAACATTGTAGGTACACAAAATGAAGAATTTTTCGTTACTCTCACAGGAACACTTGCTGCAAACTACCAACCAATGCTTATTGTAGAAAATTCCAGCGACTCAGTCACAATCAAGACACATGAAACAATGCACAATATCAAAATTGACAAGAATGAACTAATTCTAAGAATAGAAATACCTGATAAATATATGAATGACATCAAGTGTTCAACAATATCTGGCCACATCACTTCAGAGGGACTCATTCTTGAAGACCTGGACCTTTCAACGGTATCTGGACACATTTACAGCAACAGCCTAAAAGCTGACAATCTTGAACTTTCATCCGTAAGCGGCGATTTGAATCTTAAGAGTGTAAACTCAGGTGACTCCAATCTGAATACGACTTCAGGAAAAATTGATATCAACAATTTCACAGGAATAAAACTCGATTCGAGTTCGGTTTCAGGATCAGTAGACTTTTCAGGCCAGGTCCATGAAGTTGAATTAAGATCAACCTCGGGAGATCTTAACCTTAATCTCGACAATTTGAAAGGCAATATAGACATGTCGACAGTTTCAGGAGATGTATCCATAAGGATAGAAAAAAATCCCAACTACAGACTTACATTCAAGACAGTCAGCGGAGACTTTAATTCAAACGGTGACATAAAAATAGACAAAATAAGCAACAAGGATGTAAGTGCAACCAGCGGCAGTGGAAGCTACCAAATAAGAGTTTCAACCACTTCCGGCAGCCTTAACATCAATTAATTGAATACTACTAATCAATGCAGATTTTTTTCATAATAACCCTCCAAGTTGAGCCTCCATGTACCACCATGGAGGTTTCTGCTGTGTAATTTAAAATTGCCGATCACCTAGTGGAATTCAATTGGAACATTCTGATATTTTTATCGTCTATACTATTACAAGAGACTATTTCACAACATTAAAACAGCATAAAGAAATTAAACTTCCTTAAGCCCATGATACCAATGCTAAAGGAATTGTGCATTTTATTTGTGGTCTTAATTTGATAAAAAGCCGATTTGCTGTATCAAAGAAAACAAAAATATTAAATGAGGTGATTGTTTTGAAAATTAAAATTATTGCGGTTTTACTATGTCTCGCAATGGTTATCACATCCTGTGGACCGAAAAACCAGGATACAGACTCAGTGAAGACAGGAAACATTGGAGATCTGGGAGACTGGGATTTTGCCGTCTATGCTTCCAATTCGGATTCCACCGGCATTGCTGCGGATTCTAAATTCATAGTCAAATCAAGAAATACTGTATCAGTTGATTTTCTTAGAAGTTCTATGAGTATTTCCCCGGAAATAAACTACCAAATAGAAAAAAAATCTGACAATGAATTTGTAGTAAAACCTGACAAGGCACTTGACAAGGATGCCATCTACAAGGTGTCCCTTATAAACCAAGAAGAAAATTATGACCTTTCCTGGGCATTCCAGACAAAGAAAGAACTCAAGGTCATTGGATCCATACCAGGCAACAAATCAACCTATGTTCCAATAAACTCAGGAATAGAGGTGATATTTTCACACAAAAATATTGAGAACTTCGAAGAATCCTTCGAAATACAGCCAGAAACAAAGGGTAAATTCACTCAAAACGGCTATTCCATGATTTTCATTCCTGATTTAAATCTTTTGATGGACACTAGCTATACTGTGACTATAAAGGCAGGTGCCAAGGTGAAAGACAGCCAACTACAGCTGGAGGAAGACTATGTTTTCACCTTTACAACCCAGACCACTGAACGAAATACTCTGATATCCATCGATAATCCTGTAAACTACTTGACTACAAGCCAAAACCATTTCATTACTGCCAATGTCTACAGGGATGCCGTGGGCTATGACTATAATATCGATGTCTACGCTTTCAAAAACACTGAAGATTTTATAAGAGATTTAAAGAAATACGATGAAAGCTTCTCATTTAACAATGTTTATGAGACTTTCGAAGAAAAGCTTCCTGACTATCTTGAACCAGTAACATCCTTCGTATCAAAGCCTCAAGAAACAGAAATAGGCTGGTATTCAATCCATACTTTCGACATACCCGAAGACCTTGACCAGGGATACTATCTAGCCAGGATAAACTATGAGGACAAGAACTACTATACTTATCTTCACGTAAACGATCTACTTGTATACAACAGCAAGTTCCAAGAGGAGCATTTCTTCTGGACACTGGATTGCAAGTCCAATGAAGCAGTTGCAAATGCACTAATAACAGTAAACGAAGAATTCTCAGGAAAAACAGGAAGTGACGGAAGCTCATCTTTCAAATACGAAGACGAAATCGATTCATATATCGACTATGCCACAATAGAAGCCAAGGGTTACACCACCTTCGTAATAAGATCTATGAAGTCTTTCTATCCATTCTACATGGAATATGACGGAATCAGGGAACCCGGGCCGATATATTCACAGGCTTCAAACGACTACTGGAAGTATCTTTTTACCGACAGAAGCACCTATCTTCCCACAGACCAGCTTAACCTATATGGCTTTGTCAAGCCAAAGGCAGGTGGAAGTGACAAATACAAGGTAAGCATGTATTCAAACGTCAACGGCAGCTACCTTATGAACAGCAAGAATGTGAGTCTGACAAACACCGGAACATTCACTGAAAGCTTCTCATGGGAGGACCTGACACCGGGATGGTACAACCTTCTCATTGAAGATGGAGACACTCTAATCCTGAGAAAGGAATTCTATATAAACGAATACACCAAACCCATATACAAGGTTGATGGGGAATTCAACAAGGATTATATACCTGCAGGAGACAATATTGCCTTAAATGTAGATGCAGGTTTCTTCGACGGAACACCAGTGCCGGGAATGAAGTTCTCCTATAATATGAATCTTGACAACAATACTTTCGGAGAGCTTGTTACAGATGAAAACGGCAATGCCTCCATAATGTTCACTCCATCCATGAATACAACATCATGGAGACCAACTAATGGAAGAATCGAAATATACAACACAAATGCCGAAGACTACAGGATTACAGACTACGACTATTTCACCTTCCTACCAAAGGACAAGATGTTGGAGCTTGAATACGATGATGAATTGAACATGCCCCAGCTTACTCTAATGCTTCACGACCTTGACTCCGACAAGTACAGCACAGAATACGGATTCAACTACGAAGATATGAGAGGAGCCGCCTTAAACGATCAGGTCAAGATTGTAGTCACTGAGACCTGGTACGAGAGAAGGGAAACAGGAAAGTACTACGACTTCATCAACAAGATAACCAAGAAAAAGTACGACTATATCAAACATAGTAAGGTTGTCGAAGACAGGTATGTAGATGTGGTCAATGGTAAATACATCCTAGAAATGCCTTATACTGTGGATTCCGAAAGTTCTTTCAAAATAGAAGCCACCTATGAAGACAACAAGGGAAAGATTATTGAAACAGCCAACTTCAATTATTTCAGAAGACTACAAACTGTGGACTTCAATCCCTACTATACACTTAAAGTGGACAATGACGACTACAAATATACTCTAGACCATAGCGTGGAATATTATCTTGACAACGACGGCATGGTTGAAGATGGTGAAAACGACAAGATGATGGTCATGTTCATGAAAGATGGTCTTCTGGACTATGAAATCCTGGAAAAAACCCATGGAGAATTTAATTTCAACGAAGATTTCCTTCCAAACATCATGGTCCAGGCTGTATATTCTAATGAAGGAATCATGCACAAGACAACCAATCCAATAAACATAAGATATGACTATTCTCAAAAGGAGATGAACATAGAAGTTGTATCGGACAAGAAGGACTACGGACCAGGTGACAAGGTCAAGCTTACTGTAAAAACAACCGATTCAGATGGAAAACCCTACCCTGCCGATGTGAACCTAAGCATAGTGGACGAAGCATATTTTGACCTCTATTCCCAAACTGCAGACATGCTGGCTGATATATATGCAAGCGTCTATGGAACTGGCATAGTCAGGGAATTCGTATCCTCGGACAATACAATGGGTGATATGAGGTTCGCCATGGCGGCAGAAAAAGGCGGAGACGAGGCAGCCTACTATGTGAGATCCGAATTCAGAGACACTGCCACCTTTATGACTCTTTCAACTGATGAAAATGGTCAAGGTTCAATCGAATTCAATCTTCCTGACAATCTCACATCCTGGAGAATAACCTACCAGGGTGTAAACAACAGGATGGAAGCGTCAACAGGATGGCTTAATGTCAATGCAAGGCTGCCATTCCATATATCCACAATCCTAAGCAAGGTATTCATAACAAATGACAATCCGTCCATAAGCTTGAGGATCTTCGGAGATGAAAGCAAGAAAGGCGAAGTGGTTTCATTCAATGTAGTCCTTCAAAAAGATGGTCAGGAAAGCACCAAGGAAATCCAGAAGGATGGTCTTGTGGGAGAATATACCAATGTATCCCTAGGACAACTCCAAAAGGGATCCTATACAGTAACCTCCTACGCAAAAGGTCTGAACTATACAGATGCAATAGAAGAACACTTTGAGGTAGTTGACACTACTGTTTATTTTGACAACAAGGAATACTTCGACCTCACTGAAGACACCAACTTCGAAAAGGTATATTCAAATGCCAAGGTTACCTTCTTCAATGAAAATGAATCAAACTTCTACAAAAGCCTTCTTGACCTTAGATACAATTCAGGCAAAAGGATAGACCAGATACTGTCAGGAATGGAAACAAGAAAATTCATCAAGGAGAATTTTGAGAAGAATCTCGACCTCTGGAAGCTTGCCGTAGGAAGATACCAGAACTATGACGGAGGAATAAAACTCCTTCCATATTCAGACAGCGACTCCTTCATCAGTACAAGGATAGCACTTATGGAAAACAGCTACTTCAACGAGGAACAGCTCAAGGGATATTTCTACTCTGTAATCAGGAACAAGGAAACAGATATCCACAGCTTAGTCAATTCTCTGGCAGGACTATCCACAATGGACGAGCCTGTCTTGATAACCATCTACGACCTTCTTGACAAGGAAGAATTGTCCAGGCTTGACAGAATAGTACTGGCTCTTGGACTGGAATCCCTGGGAGACATGACTGGAGCAAAGGAAGTATATGACTTGATAGTAGAAGAAGCTGTATCATCAAAAGATGGTCTTAAGGTCTCTATTGATGAAGACCAAGGCCTCAACCATGTTGCAACAGGACTCCTGGCAACACTTTCAGCAAAGCTTGGTGACTATGAGACTGGAGATCTACTCTTCAACCACTTATACGAGAATCCTTCAGAATTCGAGATAGCATATCTTGAAGAAATCACCTACCTTGAAAACAGGAATATAATGGAAAGCCAAGAAATCAAGGGTCTTAGCGGCCAAGCAACTGTCAAGTACGGAGACAAGAAGGAAACCATTGAAATCTTCGGATTCGAAACAGCAACTTTGACAATGACAGCCCAAGAGATCGAAAACATGGAAGTTGTGGAAGTAAGGGGCAACATGGGTGTTTATGTATATGCCCTTGGAGGTCTTGAAGACCTTGAAGAAAACAAGACAAATGATTTTCAAATAGAAAGAACATATTCCAGTGAGGGCAATGAAAGCTCAAGCTTCAACCAGTCCGACCTGATAAAGGTTACAATAAGACCAACAATAAACTTAAAAGAAAACAGCTCCTACCAGGTTACGGATTTCATACCTGCTGGATTCAGATTCATCAAATATGAACAAGGAAGAGGATGGTACGAGTTGCAGGAACAGAAGATAGTAATGTACTACTATGACCATGACAAGTCAAAACCTCTTGTCTACTATATACAAGCTGTAATGCCTGGAACATATACATCGGACCATGCCGTAATCACTAGAATGGGTTACGAGGGAGTAAACTTCACAGACCAGGTAACACTGACTGTAAAATAAAGACCAACTATGAAATGTCGGACATGACTGCCTAAACATGTTCGGCATTTTTTTATTTCCAGGCACCGGAATGATTCATTACATAAATCCTTGAAAGTACTGGCCAATAGCAGACAGGGTTTCTATGCAGGTTTATTAGTTCCTTAAAATATGTTAAAATATGAGTGAATGTTTTTTTATTATAGTGATTCAGCAAACTGCGAGGTGAATTCTTATGAAAAAAATCATATTCCCCATACTTTGTCTATTATTCCTCCTGTCATTGCTATACGCCATGACAGGACACAGCCAACCCACAAAAGCGGCACCGGATTATATATCAAGGGAGTACAATGAATGTCTTTCCTTTGATCTTAATCTCTTTTACAAGGGACTGGAAAAGACCAGGGACATGTCGGATAAAGACTCTTATGAAAATGTAAAGGGAATGATATCCACACATCATCTTCTTGCGTCTGATCTTATCCACAATCTCTTCAAGTCAGTCAGTAAAAACAAATATGAAAATGTAGTTATAATAGGTCCGGACCACTCTTCAAGAAGAGGAAATTCCATAATGATTTCCGACAAGGACTGGTCCACCCCCTTCGGCGCCTTGGAAATCGCCGAAAACTACAATGAGCAACTGTCAACACATCCCCTTGTTGAAATAGACAATGGATTCATGGAGCTTGAGCATTCAAATTCAGTACTTATACCCTTCATTAAGTACTATTTACCTGATGCAAGAATCAATACAATAGCCCTGCCCACAACCCTGACAATAAAAGAATCCACTGACTTCGGCAATTTTCTTGCAGAAACACTGGATTCTGAAAATACATTATTGATAGCTTCAATAGACTTCAGCCACTACCTGTCATACAAGGAGGCATCCCTCCATGATGTGGAAACCTTCTCTTCCATATGTGACATGGATTTTGAAAAAATATCAAGATACACAAATGACAACCTGGACTCTCCGGAAACCCTCATGGTATTTCTTACCTATACGAAATCACTGGGATGCAACAAGAACCTCCTTGAAAACAAAAATTCAGCTGAATATGTAAAACCCACTAAAGAAGGTACCACAAGCTATTTTACAATGGTTTATACGGTGGATTAAAAATCCACTTTGTTGAAATCTAGCCTGTAAACCATATCCTTCCTCTCTACAACTATTTGGGTTTTCTCTTCTGTCTCCTCATTGGCCCTAAGCTTTGAAAGAAGCTCCCTGGTGGGATTCACCGCAGTGGGATGTCCAACTATAGAAAGCATGGAATAGTCACCTGCAGTATCTCCGTAGGCGTAGGATTTTGAAAGATCAATATGGTATTTTTCAACGAAATCCTCTATGGCATGTATCTTATTCTTGCTGTCCCACATGGGATGTATATTTCCTGTAAAACATTCATTCTCATCCTTTTCATACCTGGTTCCTATATAGTCATGGAATCCATGCATGTCGGCCATTTCCTTGACAAGCTCTTCTGGGGAACCTGATATGGTTATGACCTTGTGTCCCATTTCCTTGTGCCATCTTATTCTGTCCCTTGTGAACTTGTATACCCTGTCTCCGTTCTGCTCCACAACTTGCTTGGCTATGAATTCAATCTGCGACTTGTGAAGTCCTACTGTTGCATCAATATATATTTCAGCAATCTTAAGAAGATAGTCATCGTAGTTTCCCCTTCTCTTGTCCCATTTATCGTATTTTTCCTTTACCTCGTTGTACCATCTCTGTTGGTCTATGATTTCCGACTTTACAAGCTTCTTGAAGGTAGCCGTTATCAACCCTTCCCTGTACAAGGTACCATCTATATCAAAAAAAGCAGCTGTAATCCCCATAGTCTCCTCCTGATGTTTTTGTATATTATATCATATGATGGCAAAAATATGCGATTATCTCTTCCCATCAAAACAAACAGACCGCATCATCAAAACATTCCTTGACAATACGGTCTTTCATACATATTTACATATATTTTAATACTCTTTACTATACCAGATAATTCCTAAGCGCAACTTCCTCTCCATTTCTCATATAAAGTCTGGGAAGCCTTCTGTCAAGCATGGTAATTATCTCGTAGTTGATTGTACCGAGAAGGTCTGCAACCTGGTCTATGTTAAGGCCCTTTGCCCTGTCGTCATCGTATATGATAACCTCATCACCCATCTTGGCATCAGGTAGGTCTGTTAGATCTACAACACACTGATCCATGCATATCCTACCTAGAATCCTGCATCTTACTCCGTTTACAGAAACTTCCATCTTGCCTGACAGCAATCTTGAGAATCCATCTGCATATCCAAGGGGAAGTGTTCCAACTCTCATTTCCTTGTGTGCAAGGAACTTGTGTCCATAGCTTACCCCTTCACCCTTTTGAATGGTTTTTATAAGGGCTATCCTTGCCTTCAGTGTTATGGTCTGTCTCAGTTCCACATTTGACTTGTTGACTTCATCTGAAGGATAGAGGCCTGTAAGCATTATTCCAGGTCTTACCATGTCATAATTGAATTCCGGAAGGTCTATGATAGAAGCAGAGTTTGAAACATGTCTCAAAGGTATCTCAAGACCCTTTTCGGCAAGCATGTCATAGAAATCGTCAAATCTTCTCTGTTGTCTTTTTGCTGCGGTCTTGTCATATTCATCAGCTCTTGCCATATGGGTATATATACCTTCGATGCCAAGTCTTTCAAGCTTTTTAAGCTCTATTATCTCATCCCTGGACTTTTCAGTTGGAAGAAAGCCAAGCCTGTTCATACCTGTTTCAACCTTTATGTGAAGGGTTGCATATCTGTCCAGCAGTTTGCATCTTTCATTAATCTTTAATCCCTGGTCATATGTATAGATTGTCAATGTGATATCGTTTTCAATTGCAAGCCCAAAAGATTCCTCGGGAGTATATCCCAGTACCAGTAGAGGAATATCCTTCAATTCCTTCCTTATTTCAAGTGCTTCATCAAGTACTGCTACCGCAAGCATGTCAACACCCTCGTCAATATAGGTCCTTGCTATTTCCATTACTCCCTGCTTATAGGCATCAGCCTTAATTACGGGACATATTTTTGTTCCTTCTTTTACCACTCTTTTCACTTCATTGAGATTGTGGACAACGTTGTCCAGATTCACCTCAACCCATGCCGGTCTTTTTATCATCATTTCTTATACCTCTTGAATTATTTTTACAGCTGCTCTATGCGGCAACATTATTTATTATATCTACATTTTACTCCATACTTGTCAAATGTCAATACAAGTTTTGATATTTTAGAAACATTGTTTCAAATCAATTCTCTTAAACTATTAAAAAGCTGGTGAAAACAGGTTTCCATGTTTTCACCAGCTTGATTATCAGCCAACTAGTATTTTATTTACAGTCACGAAGGGGGATTATTCCAAGCGACTTCAATTTATGAATTTGTTATAGCAAGTGATTTTCTATGGAATTCATCCACTGTTGCCTGGACCAGAATGCTTGTTACATCCACTGCATATTGGGACATACCCGCCCATTGAAAAATCAGAGGAAGCTCTGTGCAACCAAGGATTATACCTTTGAGTTCAAGATTTTTGGCCTCGTCAATTATATGATTAAGCTCTTCCTTTTCGAATCTGTCCCTGCCCTTTTTCAAATCATATATCATTTTCATCAAATCATCCTGAATGGACTGATTTGGTAGCACAACTTTAATTCCATATTTGGTCAAAGCTTTCTGGTACAAGTTCGTCGAATAGGTGCCCTGGGTAGCAAGTAGAAGGACACTGTCAATATTGTTTTTCTTCAAGTACAGTCCTGTCTCATCAATCATATGGACAAAGGATATCTTGTCATCGTTGATGGCATCCACTATTCCCTGGTAGAAATAATGGGCCGTGTTGCAGGGCATTGCCAATATTGTTGCTCCGCCATCTATCAGGATCTTGGCTGATTTGACAAGCTCTGGCAGGGGATCCTGACCACCATTTAGAATATATGTGGTGCGGTCTGGCACCTTGGTATTGCTGTCAATGATTACATGAGGGTGTCCCTGGTCTGTGGAAGCTCCAAAGTTGTTCAGGAGCTTTCCGTAGAAATCCATGGTTGCCTTGGGTCCCATTCCTCCTATGATGCCTATGATGGGTTCCATGATTATTCCGCTACAGCAACTTTACTTGAAGCTACGTCAAAGTCTATTTCATTTTCAGTTGCAGCTACTACCACTGCACATGAAGCATCGCCAATTACGTTTAGTGATGTTCTTGCCATATCCAGTATTCTGTCTATTCCGCCTATAAGTACGAGACCTTCAAGAGGAAGTCCAACTGACTGAAGAACAAGTGTAAGCATTATGAATCCTGCTCCTGGAACACCTGCAGTACCAATTGATCCAAGTGTTGCAGTCAACACAATTGTCATCATCTGACCAAGTGACAAGTCGATTCCATAAACCTGTGCAAGGAAAAGTGCGCAAACACCCTGATAAAGAGCTGTTCCGTCCATGTTGATTGTTGCTCCAAGAGGCAGTACGAATGATGATATCTTTTCAGATACACCAAGGTTTTCTCTTGTTGAACGTATTGTTACAGGAAGTGTTCCTGATGAACTTGTAGTAGAGAATGCTGTTATTGCAGCCGGTGCGATTCCCTTGAAGAACTTTGGAACGCTAATTTTTGCAAATAGCTTTACGGCTGTTGAATATGTTATTATTGCATGAAGGATACATCCTACATACACAGCTACAATGACCTTAGCCAGGGGAAGGAGGACATCCAACCCGTAAGTGGATACAACAGGTACTATGAGGGCAAATACGCCAAATGGTGCAAGCATCATAATGAATGCAGTTATCTTGTACATTATTTCAGCAACGCTGTCGAAAAAGTCTATGAAAGGCTTGGCTTTTTCATCAGGAAGAGCCGTACAGCCTATTCCCATGAACAGTGCAAATGCGATTACCTGAAGGATATTTCCACTTACTATTCCCTGAAGGGGATTCTTAGGTATTATATTGATCAGTGTATCAATCAGAGCCGGTGCCTCCACTGCATTAGCAGTTGCATCTACAGGAATGGAAAGTCCAGCACCTGGAGTGAACACTTTTGATAAAACCAGACCTATAGTTACAGCAATGGCTGTTGTCACCATGTAATAGAGAACAGTTTTTCCACCTATTCTACCCAGTGATTTCGGGTCGCCTATGCTGGCGGCTCCAACAATCAAAGATGAGAATACCAGTGGAACTATGATCATTTTGATCAGGTTCAGAAATAGTGTTCCAAATGGTTTGATAAACTTGACTGCTATGTCAGGATTGCCCTGAAGGAGCATACCTACGATGACACCAAGAATAAGTCCGATAAAAATTTTGGTCGTTAATTGCATTTTTTTCATTAAAAAATTCCTCCTTAAAATATTGTAGTTTTATTTTAGGAGGAAGAAGACAGATTGAGACATAAAGAGACAATTTAAGACAAATATTCACTATATTTGCCTTAATGTCTCTCCTGAATCAATACTATTGAAGATTCAATGAACTGTTTTATATTTATCTTTCCCTGGTCCTTGCCAAGACCCTGCTGATGTTGCATTTCCTTTCTAAGCTCGCCGTAATCGAAAAGCTGGAGGGCATATTCGTCATAAACAGGATTTAGGTTATCCTCTATTCCAAGAGCCGCCATTGACTTGAAGGCTTTTGTTACAATTCGCCTTATACGCTTTTTGATAGCGTAAATATTCTGATCGGCTTCATCTTCCATCAGTGCCATATAAAGCTCCATGAGGGTATAGTCTTCATTCTGGTTCTTGGCCCAGATTACCGCCTGAATCAAATCATCATATCCGCTGGTTCCTGAAAGTCCAAGCTTGCTGTATAACTTTCTAAGCTTCTGGGCGTCTGTCTTTCCTGCCGCCTTGGTCTTCACAGGCTGCTTGATTCCCTGGATTACGGATTCGAACTGGTTGAGGGCAGCACGAAGATTGTAATGCTCCATTACCTTCTTGAGGACAGAGACAACTTCAATTACATTTATAGGCTTGGTGATGAAGAAGGATATCTTTTCATCATAGGCCTTGCCTATCATCTGCTTGTCGGAAACTTCCGATATCATAATTACTGCCGGCCTGCTTGCAGGCTTAATCTTCCTCAGTACCTGCAGACCGTCATAGTCAGGCATGAGATAATCAAGCAAGAGTATGTCAGGACTGTATTCATTGATGGTTTCAACTGCTTCAATACCGGACTGGGCCGTATATATTTTCACATGGTCAAAATTGTCGCTTATTATATCCTTGAGTATGTTGACAATGCTGGCATCGTCATCAACTATGCAAATGCTGTTCATCTATTCACCTTCTTTAATAATCTTATCTTTTGGAAACTTGAGAGTAAAGCATGTACCCTTTCTTTTTTCGGATTCCACTTCAACTGTTCCACCATAGTATTCATCCATAAGGCTCTTTATATGGGAAAGTCCAAGTCCCGTGGACATCTCTCCCGTTTCCTTGTTGTATTTTGTGGTATAGCCCGTATTGAATATGAGGTCAAGCTTTTCAGGCTTGATCCCTTCTCCAGTATCCCTGACTTCCATAAGCACGCTGCTGCCATCCATTTTGCACCTTATATCTATGGCACCAAATGATGAAATGGCATCCATGCTGTTGACTGTCAAATTGTTGAGCATTGAAATAATGGTATAGTATTCCGGCGTTACAAACATGTCATCATATTTGGTGCTTACAACTATTTTCTTCTTTCCTTCGCGTCCAAGCTTTTCAAGGTTGTCCTTGACGATTGACAGTATGTCCTTTATGCTCATGTACCTTTCCTTGGAATCCATGGTGAATATGCTGTTCATACCTGCAATTACCCTGAGATAGTCCTTTTTGATTTCATGAAGGTCTTTTGCAACCTTTAAAAGGGGACCCTTGATCTCTTCGTCATCCATTGAATCATACTGACTGTGAACATAGGATACTGCATTTTCTATGTCCTGTCGCGACTTTTTCAAAAGGAAGAGCTCAGTCTTAAGCTTGGAAATGAATATAATGATTTCCCTGTAGTATTTTTCACGTTCGTTCTTCTGGAGGTTGGATATGTACCTGTTGCCCAGATTGTATACCACTACAATAATAAATGTACGTACAAGGCCTACCAATACTATGGTTATTATAAGTTCGTCGAATGCACTGGTCTGCCATGCCCTTCTTATTGACGCCTCCACAATGTTTGGTATGGAGTCACAGACCCAGAGATTGAGAAAGAGGCTTACGGGGTTTGTACTTAGCTTTCTAATGGCCAAGAGCTTGAACAATAGGCCAAACAAGAGGTAATATGACAAAACCGGAAGATACTGCATCAATACTGTCTGAAAGGGTACATCATGACCCAGATAATATATGATGGACCTGAAGAGGAAGGTGGACACTCCTATGGACAGTGTTATTGACATTATACTGTAGTCCTTGAAATACAAAAGAAAGAGTGACATGAAAAGAACCGCCAGGGTAAGCCTGAAACCTGTACTTGAAGGACCTATGTAAAACTGTCCCATGAAAACTGCTATTATGTTGATCATGAAGATATTTCTTATTTTTCTGCTGCTTCCTATTATTGCCGACACCTCCCACTGGTTCACGCTCTATTTTTTCAATAAATAGATATATTCATTTTACCATATATCTTTGTACCTATGACAATAACTTGCAGGCAGGGCAGTATAATTTTGATTATATTGCTCTTCGACCGCATTCGCCCGCGATCGAAAGGTCGCATTTTTGTTCGTTCGCGGTCGAATTTTCTTTGATGCGATATTTGTAGGATTTTAAATATGTCGTTCGACTCCCTTACTTCAAAAAATAAAGAAAAGCATGACATTTCATGCTTTCAATTAATTACTTGGTGCGGCCAAGAAAGCGGCTATGCTGCGTAAAATGCGCAAGCATTTTTTAAGAGGTCTAAGAAATTATCCTATCCCGCATATCGCAATGTTTCAATGCGATTATGCATTTTTAATTTCTTATACTATGAGGGGGGAGTCCTCCGCCACTTCGCTTCTCTCGTTCTCGGGGCCTGGCTCATCGCTTGCTCTTCCCTTTTCAGTCAGCGCTCTTCCCCGTTCGACTCCCTTTTCTTCGTGAATTTAAAAGCATCCTCTACTATTGTAAAGGATGCTTGTTTATTGGTGCGGCCGGGGGGAGTCGAACCCCCACGCCTATAAAGACACTAGAACCTGAATCTAGCCCGTCTGCCAATTCCGGCACGGCCGCATGTCCATTTAGTATATTACCATAAAAGGAATATTAATTCAATCCTTTTCTAACATAAATCCAATTAAAATATTATTAATCAGCATTGATTTTCATAATCAAAATATACTTAAAAATTTTGTATTAAGGTTAAATTTCAAAATAGAAATTCTTTAAAAAAAAGAAACATCATATAGATGTTTCTGTTTTTCAAACCGGCGACGTCCTACTTTCCCAGGCAGTCACCCACCAAGTATCATCAGCGCT
>CAZFYP010000033.1:0-19015 GCA_964523535.1 uncultured Clostridia bacterium | reverse complement strand
ATTACGAAGTGACGGACAAAGCGGCATATATATACCATTTTATTGAGCAGGTTTATACAACTGAATATATTGATACGATGTGGAATGTTTCAAGAAATGTGGCCTTTCCGGACAAGATTGTATTGAAATAGAATATAAAGGCTATATGAAATCTGAGGATTCGAATTGAATTTCTCGGATTTTTAAATTTAGTGAAATATTTAGTTCAGAAAGATTTATAGATGGATAAATCACATAAAAAAATGGAATTTATTGTGTGATTTACAAATACATAAATATGAGCAAATGATAAAATATAGCTATAAAGCAGTATAGTGCCAGATGATTGGATTTTTTTCTTGCTGGGGCGTGCAAATTGAAATTAATAGGAGGATAATATGAGTAGAGTATTAGAAGGGTTAAAACCTGAAAGGGTTTTTTATAATTTTGAGGAAATTTCGAAAATTCCAAGAGGTTCGACTAATGAAAAGGCTATAAGCGATTATCTTGTGAATTGGGCGAAGGCAAGGGGGTTGAAGAACTATCAGGATGATGTACACAATGTTGTTATATATAAGGAAGGCACCAGGGGATACGAGAATTCGCCTGTAGTGGTGTTACAGGGCCACTTGGATATGGTTTGTGAGAAAAATGAAAATACAGTCCATGACTTTATGGTGGACCCCATAAAACTGGAAGTAAGGGATGATTTCATATACGCAGATGGTACAACCCTTGGAGGTGACAACGGAGTTGCAGTAGCCATGACTATGGCTATTCTTGAATCTGACGACATTCCTCATCCTCCTATAGAGGTGCTCCTTACTTCTGATGAAGAGACAGGTATGACTGGTGCCATGAATCTGGATCCTTCGGTAATAGAAGGGAGAATCCTCTTAAACCTTGATAGTGATGGAGAGGGAATATTCACTACAGGTAATGCTGGAGGAGGAACAGTAAACTTTCATGGAGGAGTTGAAAGAAGAAAGAGCAGGTATTCAAAGAAGTATCAGATTGCAATCAAAGGTCTGAAGGGTGGTCATTCAGGAGTCGAAATACATCTGGACAGAATAAATGCCAATAAGCTGATGGGAAGACTCATTAACTGGATAAAGGATATTGTGGATGTGGAAAGCATCAACGGCGGTACGGCAGACAATGCAATACCTCGTGAAGCATTTGCAGTAGTTGTATCAGATGATGCAGATAGATTATATGCCGCAACGGAGGAAGTTGAAAAGATATTCAAGAACGAGTATGTTTTTTCTGATCCCAATGTACAGGTTGAGATCAAGGAACTTCAAGAGGGCATTGGAAAGGTCTTTACTGACGGTTTTCTTGAAAGCTATCTGTCCTTGATAAATCTTGTTCCATACGGTCCTCTAAAAATCAACAGGGAAATAGACCTTGTAATCCAGTCCAACAATCCAGGTGTAGTAAAGATTGAAGATGACAGGATGACTATGATATGTGCAGTGAGAAGTTCCATTGATTCATTGAGGGATGACTTCGTAGACAAGATGGAACAGTTGGGAAGCTTGACAGGCTTTGAAGTGGAAGTCAAATCATTCTATCCTGGGTGGGAATATGCAAAGGAATCATATATAAGGGATGTTTGCACCAGGGTGTTCAAGGAAGAGTATGGAAAGGATCCTCAGGGCATGGCAATACATGCAGGTCTTGAATGCGGCTTTTTCCTGAAAAAGATTCCGGATATGGATGCGATTTCTATTGGTCCTGAAATGTATGACATACATACACCTGAAGAGCATCTCAGCATAGCTTCAACTGAAAGGACATTCAACCTTGTTAAGAGCATATTGAAAGAAATAAAATAAGCTCAATCATTAATTATGAAGGAATTTTGTAAAAATTATAGATAATTACGGCATTACTGTGAAAATATTACAGCTTCAAAGAGTATTATATAAGTATTAAGATAGTAAGAAACGGTGATATCAGAGATTTGGATTGAGTTTTGTTAATACTGTCTAATCTATTAAAGTCTTTAGGAGGTTATTATGAAACAGTATGAATTTGAGTTGCAAAAAGCAGCAGATAGGCTAATAAGAGAAATCTTGCAGGTGAAGAAAGGTGAGACTGTTACAATTACCGCAGATACAAATTCAAATGAACAGGTGGTAAATGCTACGGCAGCAAGTGTTTATTCTGCAGGCGGAAAGCCCTTTGTTGTTTGGATGGCTACCCCTGATGGAGTTGGAAAGGCTGCAGACAGTGTTCTGCCGGTAGAAACATTAGGTGCAGCACTAAGCAAAACTGACGTGTGGATAGAATACAACCAGCAATGGCTTCTCTATTCAACACCTTTTGAAATAGCATTCAAAAATAATGATAAAATAAGGTACATCAATCTTGTTGAAATGAACCCAGACCTGATGATAAGGAATATTGGCAAGGTAAATATGGTTATTCTTTCAGAATTCATGCATAAGTTTGCTGATATGAACAGGGCGGCCAAGGTCATGAGAGTGACAACGCCTGCCGGAACTGATCTGAAATGGGAGACTGATTCTGACCATGTGGTTTGTTGTGATGCAGGAGATGCTGGTAAGCCTGGAATATTCATGATGCCCGGTCAAATTAACGTAGTTCCTGCTTTTGGAACTGTAAATGGAACCCTTGTATATGATGGTTCGCTAGTTCCTCCTTGTGGATTATTGGAGCAACCTATCAAGTTGACAATCAAGAACAGCAGCATAGTAAAGGTAGAAGGCGGCAGACAGGCAGAGGAATTCGAAGCATGGCTAAAGAGCTTTGATGACCCGAATATGTTCAAGCTTGCCCACATTGCATATGGCTTAAATCCTGGTGCAAAGCTTACAGGTGATATCGTGGAAGACGAAAGGGTATGGGGAGCCACCGAATGGGGAATTGGATACGTAAGTCCAATCGATGCACCTCCTGTAGGACAGGATGCAAAGTCACACTGTGACGGTATATGTTTAAACTCAACAATGTATCTTGATAATATAAAAGTTCTGGAAGAAGGCAAATTTATAGTACCTGAATTGAAAGTATATGAAGACAAGATACTAAACAGATAGATATCAATGATACCACAGCAATTTTGTTGTGGTATTATAATAGATATTTTAGGATTAATCATTTAGTGCTTGAAGCATAATGGTTGAATAAGGTAAGGTTGGAGGCGATAGTCATGAGTATTACTGTTGAGCAAATACTGCTGAAGGACATTATGAGGAGCAGCAAGATTTTGGCTGGCAGCAGAGGCTTATCCAAGGAAATTAAGAAAATAAGCTTCATAGATGGTCCGATCGATGTCAAGGACAAAGACACCCAAATACTATCGAGAAATAGCTTTTATATATCCAGTCTGTATTTCACTAAGAATGATACAGCATATTTGAAGTTTCTTGTCCAGACACTTATGGAGACGGAATCAAGTGGTTTGGGTATATTTGACCATTTTATAAAGGAAATTCCTGTTGAAGTTGAAGAAATGGCCAATAGGAATGGATACCCTATCATTATGATTAATAGTGATATTCCATATAATGAGATTATAGTGGCTCTCACAGAGGAGGTTTTGGCTGAACAGCAGCATACAGTAAACAATATAATAATTGACAGCATTTTACACTCAAACAATACATACTCGGAAAAGAGGATGATAAATCTCATTAACAAGTCCTTCAAGGAAAATATTGTTACCGTTTATTTTTCTGGAAATAGGAAATACAGTAAGAGTTATTACAAGCTGGCTCTTAGGATCAGCATGAAAAAAGAGTATTCATTATTTCCGTATCTTAAGGGGATTTTTATATTCATGAGTTTTAATGATGCTGTTGATATGGACAGTGAGGTGAATAAAACCATAGAATTGGTGAGTGAGTTTTACAGCAATTTAAGGGCTGGTATAAGCAATATGCATTCAGGTTACAATATGTTCAAGCAGTGCATTTCTGAAGCAATGCTTGCCCAGGATTTGTCTGATACTCTTGGAAAGGAAGTATCCAGGTATGACGATCTAGGAGTATACAAGATACTACTCAATATGGCAATGACTGATACTGCAATAGATTTTAAGGAAGAGTTTTTTGCCCCGCTTAAGAAACACGATGAAATCAATTCTCTGAATCTGGTTAATGCAGCAAGGATTTTCGTAAAAAACGAAGGGAATTACAGGAAAACAGCAGAAGATATGTTTCTTCATGAAAATTCAGTCAGGTACAGGATGAAACTGATACAGGAACTAACAAATCTGGAGGGCAGGAAAGTCAGTTTTTATGAACAGCTTTCTTTGGCAGTAAGAATTATGGAAATTACTCAATAAAGGCGTATCATTGGTGTGTAAGTGCTTATGTGCTACTGTTAAATGAAAACTGCCAGAGGTTGTTAACCTTCTGGCAGAAGAATCTTATTTCTTAAACTCATCCCGCATGCATTTGGGAAGATTTCCCTTTTTGCTGTGGAATTCCCTGCAATCTTCACAATTGCCATGTCTCATGCAATCAGAAAGGCATGGGCAGTCTGGATTAATTTTCTTTTCCGACATGATATCATCTCCATACAATAATTTACATCCCATTATAGCAGGATATTATATTTGTTGTCGACAGATATTGATGTACATATATAATGTGTAATTTAACCGATTATTTCTTCAGCCATATGAACAAGGTCGGGATGTACAAATTTTCCTTTGTCAAGAATTTGTATACCATCCAGCCATACGGATGAATTCATGGATATTCCGTCTGTGTGAGATGCAGCATTAACACCGTTTGGTGGTGCATCAACTGCAGGGAGGTATCCCATGCCCCATTCAGTGGAACCCCAAATACGCTCATCCTCGATTACATCTCCGCAGAGCTTTGCATTGGGGTGGAGTCCGAAGCATACGTGTGCCATTCGGTACATAAGAGAATCCTTAAAGCCTGCAAGCCAACTGCTGAATTCATCTGCCTGGGGTCCTCCTGTAATTTCCACTACATAGCCTTTTTCTACTTTCATCTTGACAGGTTGACTCAGCACTCCACAGGGAGGTGTTATTGAACCATCGAATACCAGAGTACCATTGATGCTTTCATTGACTGGGAACCAGCAGATTTGACCAGCAAGATAAACACTGCCAGGATGATTGGCTACACCAAGTTCATTGTAGAATGGACAATTATGATCATTGTCAAACTCTAGGTTGGTACCTGCTTCTGTCGTTATTTTCACATGGGTTGCTGCCTTGGTCATTTCAAACACCTTGGTCTGGAAATCCACAAGGGTTTGGACAGGAACTCTTCCTACTAGCCTGACCATCATATCTGGATTCATCTCAACCAGATTTAGATGTCTGAGTTTCTTGTTCTTTTCTACAGCTATTTCGTGGGCTGTTGAATAGAGTACCCATTGGTGATTAAGCTCTATCCAGACATCACTGCATCCTATGGCGGCACCCAAGGCTTCTACTGGAAGGTCCTTATCGGCGGCTTTTCCTACTCCCAGGGGAGTGGACACTTTTATGACCATTGGTTTTGCTCCTGCTGTAAATACAGCTCCGGCCACAGCGTCAATTATACTGTCGCTACTCATTGTGTCAGCTGTTATAGCTACAGTTTCTCCTGGTCTAACAAGTGCTAGTTCGGTTACAAGTATATGTGCTGCTTTAGTTAGTTCATATTGAAATATATTTTCCATTTTTCTGTTCTCCTTTAATTATAACATCAAACCCAGGTGAACAGTTTTTTTCTCATTTCTTCAAAGAAACCTTCATTGTCAAGGAAGTCATCATCAAGATAATAGCAGCCGAACCAGTATTGATATGGACTTATTGCTCCTTTTTCCAATACATAATCCTTGCATTTTTCAGCAAAATCCTTGTCATTGTATTCAAGGGCTGTATTGTAGAGCCTTTCAACAAATTTGTCATTGGCCTTCATCTTCCACTTGCTGTTCTTTTCCCTGTAGGCTTTCATTAGGGTATCGATATCTGCATCCTTGTATTCCTCATCATGAACGAGAATATTTCTGTTGTACTTCCTGGGTGGTTTTATAGGGCTTTTGGGGTAGCCCAGAGTAACCATGATTACAGGAAAAACATAGTCCGGCAGATTAAGGAGTGTGGATATCTTTCCGGCTTCATTGAGAATATTGCCTATGTAAATTGACTTGAGACTTAAGGATTCGGCAGCAATGCAGGCCGTATGAGCGCTTATTGATGCATCTATTATTGTCATCCAAAGATCCTTGAACTGTTCTGTGAAATTGAAGGGACAGGGTTCGACTTCATTGATTCTTTTAATCCTTCTGTAGTCAATACAGAATACAAGGTTTACAGGAGCCTTTCCAATGAATTTCTGGTCCCTGCTGTATTCCTGCAGCTTTAGCTTCTTTTCCTTTTCAGTGACCTTAATTATGGAATAGGACTGGAAATTTCCTCCAGAGGGAGCTGAACAAGCTGCATCCAGAACCTGATTCAGTATGTTATCCGGAATTTTCTTTTCCAGAAAACTTCTACAGCTGGCTCTTCCTTCAATAATTTTCAAAACTTCATTCATATTATTATCCTCATTCGTAGTAGTAGTGGAGCAAAGGTCCATCTACATATGGTAATGGTATGCTGTAAGGAAATGCAGCAAATACGTATATTTGCTGCATCAATTGTCTAACTAGATAATAAGCTTATGTTTAATTGTCTAGACAAGTTTCTCTAACTTTTTGTATTCTATGTCGTGACCGAAGAACTTGGGTCCAAGTATCTCAAGACCTTTTTCGCTGCGCCATTCATCAAATGCAGTAAGTGCGAATATTGTTACTTCCATTCCAGGTTTTGCACTTGGATTTAGAAGAGGCATGTTTTCCTTGTTTCTTACAATATTTATCGAATCCGGTACTGTGACGTAGTATTCTCCGTTTTTCCAGCTTATGATGTTTTCGTTCTGGATCCATAGCTTGAATTCGTCGCCTTTATAGTCATTGACGCCATCGACTACTAGGTCTGAATATGTGAAGCCTTCCTTGTCTTCCCAGGTACTTGACTTTACTACGCCTTCGAATATGATTTTTCCATTGAACTGGTCAGCAACATCATAGGCGTAGTTTCTGTTTTCTTCCTGGGCTTTCCTTGCAACACGTCCTATTTCAAGACACATTGTTATGGTGTTTTTCAAGAGGGTATTTTTAAGGTCTTTCCATTGGCCGGGATGGTCCACTACTCCTACATGGTTGAAGCTTGCCACTGCAGCAGCTCTCGTAAGGGCCTCAGCTCTTTCATCTGATGCAGTTTTTGTAAGTACCATGGAATCTCCAAACTCATTTGCCACAGACATTGGGTAAATAGGCACATCGTGGAGATAATAGGTGGAATGCTGAAGGCAGGGAACGCTTCTACCTGCAGGATCTGCATCGATTATGGGCTTCTTAAGTCTTGCTCCGGCTTCCAGGGCCACTGCAGTGTTAGCGCCACCAAGCTCTGTAGCTATAACACCGAAAAGTTCTTTTCCGAAATACTCTTCAATGGTTTTAACAGCTGCAACTTCAGGGGTGCTGTCGATCTTTTCAAGGGAGTCGTATTCCTTCTGTTGTTCTTCTGAAAGTGCTCCGATGGATCCGCAGCCGTAGGGTGTTCCTACAAGGGCTTCGTCAGGTATTTCATCCATGGCTGCCAGGGTGAACTCGCAACCATCCTCCAAAGCCTTGTCTATGATTTCTATTCCGTATTCCAGGGATCCGCCGCCACCTGTTCCTACAATGGCAGCTCCCAGAAGGATATCGTGTAAATCCTGTTTATTTAGTTTTTTCATTTTATACCTACCTGTTAAATATTTTGTTTTCGTATTCGTGCAAATCTGTATCTATGAATTTACCTTCTTCCAATATCTTGACACCATCAAGCCAGATGCTTGAATTCAAGCAGATTCCGTCGCAGTGGGATTTGGCATCCTGTCCTATTGGGGGAGCGTCTATAGGGCTTACATATCCAATGCCCCATTCAGTGGCACCCCAGACTCTTTCGTCTTCCACTATATCTCCTGTAAGCTTTGCACCTGGATTCAGTCCGTAGGCTATATGCGCCAGCTTCAGCATGTTTGGATCATCGAAGCTTTTCAACCATGCTTCGAATTCTTCAGCCTGTCTTCCTCCTTCTATCTTAACTATTGTACTGTTTTCAATTGTCATCTTAATGGGCTGCTCCAGGAGTCCGCAAGGTGGTACCAGGGAACCGTCAAATACAAGTGTTCCATTTATTGAATCGAATTTAGGCACTACATTGATCTGACCCGGCATCATGAATATTCCTGGAGTTGAAGCGTCTCCGGCATCACATGAAACAAGGTGTCTTTGATTCGTTTCGAATTCAAGCTCTGTTCCACTTGGTGTGGTAACTCTCATTTTTTTTGCGGCCTTGTTCATATCGGCAAACTTGTGCATGAATTCTGATAGAAGGACCATGTCTACGTTTCCAATATTTCTGATCATAAGATCCGGATTCATTTCTACCAGGCAGATATACCTCAGCTTTTCATTGCTGTTGAAGGCTATTTCGAAAGGAGTGGAGTAAAGAAGCCATTGCTGGTTGTATTCAATCCAAACGTCTGTTTTTGAAAGTGCGGCACCAAGTGTTTCCACAGGAAGATCGTTGTCAGCTGCCTTTCCAACTCCGTCAGGAGTTGCCATCCATATTACCACCGGCTTTCCCCCAGCGGAGTAGACACTAGCGGCTGTTGCATTTACAACCTGTGCATTGGAATTGGTGTCAGCAGTTATTGTAACGGTTTCGCCAACCTTTACCTGCATTATTTCTCTTATGAGTCTGTCTGCTGCTTTTTGAAGTTCAAATTCGAATTGTTTTGTCATAATATCCTCCGTTTTTATATAGGTTATTCAATTAAATTGATGTTTAATTTGATAAATCAATTCCTTGTTTTTATTGTTCCGTAGTTTGATGTTACTATGTGACTTATGGAATTTGTATGATTCATGTCCACCATCATGCTGAGGAATTTGATTCCGCTCCTCTTCGGCTCTACTATCTGCACTTTGCAGCCTTTATTGTGAAGTATATCTCTTAATTCATCGACGAGATAAAACATTACTGTGCAGCCAAGAACTATTACATCAGCATTGTCCCTTTCTACGATATTTATACATGATTCAACAAGCTTTTTCAAAGTTTTCTCCCTGTCCAGAAGCTCAAGGACTGTAAGATCCAGGTAGTTCAAGGATACTATGCTGTTATTGAAGTTTGAAGATTTTACAGTTTTTTCAAGATTTTTTCTGAAGTTTTTGCTTGTTGCCAGGATTGCTATATTTTCTCCAAGGGTAGAGGCGAGAGCCATAGAGGGGATGAAACCTCCAACTACGGGGATTCTTGCCAGTTCTCTTGAAGGGAAGACTCCTGGATCAGCAAAGCAGTCTATGAATACTCCGTCGAAGTCATCCTCTTCCGATTCGTTAACTATCCTAAGAATTTCAGGTATTGCATGGCTTTGTTCCGTTACGCTTTCTATGGATTCAGAGCCGAAATCAAGGTGCTGGATATGAACTTCAGTATCATTTGGTGTTGAGCTAACAATATATTCCTCTTCACCAGGCAGTAGGTCCGTATTATGGGTTCTTATTACAGGTTCTATAATTTTAATTTTCATATTACCTCCCTTTGACTTGATTTATTCAGGCTTGTTTACCAGATGGCAGGCAACTTTGATTCCGTCATCTTGCTTAAGAAGCTCAGGTTCCAAAGTTTTGCAGATGTCCATCACCTTTGGACACCTTGTGTGGAAGCGGCATCCCTTTGGAGGACTGATGGCACTTGGCACATTTCCTTCAAGAGTTGCTATGTCTTCTATGTTTTCGGTATCTACATCGGGTATGGCATCAAATAGAGCCTGTGTATATGGATGTCTTGGATTCTTGAATATTCTTCTTGAATCTCCATATTCAACAAGTTTTCCAAGGTACATGACCGCTATTTTGTCAGCCATATAGTTTACAACACTCAAGTCGTGGGAGATTACTATATATGTAAGGTCGAATTGTTCCTTAAGCTTGTTCAGAAGGTCAAGTATCTGTGCTTGTGATACAACATCTATTGATGAAGTTGGCTCATCAAGTACTATAAGCTTTGGCATGAGGGACAAGGCCCTTGCTATTGCAATTCTTTGTCTCTGGCCACCACTGAACTCGTGGGGATACTTGAAGGCTCCATCTTTTGGAAGTCCAACCATCTCAAGAAGTTCTTCAACCTTTGGCAGACTGTCTACACTGGACATTCCTGCTTGTACATTTAAGGGTTCACCTATGATGTCTTTTACAAGCATTCTTGGGTTAAGAGACCAGAATGGATCCTGAAATACTATTTGTATATTTTTTCTCATGTCCCTAAGTTCATTCTTGCTTAGATTATACATGCTCTTTCCATCGAATATAACCTTTCCTGCTGTAGGTTCTATAAGATTCAATACTGTGTTTACAAGGGTCGTCTTTCCACATCCCGACTCTCCAACAAGACCAAGGATTTCTCCCTTTTTGATTTCCATTGATACGTCGTCAACGGCTTTTACATGAGCTGTAACCTTTTGAAAGAATCCACTCTTGAGAGGAAAGTATTTTTTAAGGTTTTTAATTTCCAATATATTACTCATTCGAGTCACCTCCGCTGCAGACACCACATTTTACATAGTGGCTTCCTTCCAACTTAACAAGTTTCTGTGATTCTTTACATTTTACTATCTTGTTTGTACACCTGTTGTAGTAGACACAGCTTCCTTCTATTTCATTCTTATCATCAGGTGGTATAACCTGACTCAAGTCGATAGTAGTATCCTTGTCCTTTGGTACTGCGTTTAGCATTGTGAATGTGTATGGATGCTGAGGATTTCTAAGAACTTCCCGAGTAGTTCCCATTTCAACAATTTCTCCCTTGTAGAGTATAGCAGTATCGTTGCATGTTGCCGATATTAAGCCAGGGTTGTTTGCTATGAACAGTACTGTAACATTTAGATTTGTCTGAAGCTCCTTTATAAGTTTCAATATTCCTGCCTGTATTGTAACATCTAGGTTTCTTGTGGGTTCGTCAGCTATGAGAAGATCTGCTCCGCAGCTTAGGGCAAGTGCTATGATTACTCTTTGTCTCTGACCACCTGAAAGTTCATGGGGATACTTGTCCATTGCTCTTTCTGCATCAGGCAGTTTTACTGTATTCAGCATGTCTACACCTTCTGCATAGGCTGTATTCTTGTCGCATTTTTTTGTTTCCCTTATTACGTTTATGAGCTGCTGTCCAATTGTATAAACGGGATTCAAGGTGGACATGGGATCCTGGAATATCATGGATACCTTTTTGCCCCTTATTTCCCTTTCCATTTGTTTCATGGTTTTTTTTAGTAGGTCATCACCATCAAGTAGTATTTGACCAGACTCTATTTCTCCAGGAGGCATCTCAAGAAGTTTCATAATTGAAAGGGCAAGTACTGTTTTACCAGTACCGCTCTCTCCGATTATGCCGAAAGCCTCGCCTTTTTTGATCTTTATTTCATCCACATTCAGTACAGTTTTTGTACCTTGGTAAGTGTGGTAGTTTATCTTTAAATTCTTTATATGAAGATATGGTCTATCCATGGTTGCCTCCTAGTTCTTTCTCGTTTTAGGGTCAAGTACTTCTCTGAGTCCGTCTCCAAGAAGATTGAAGACTAGTACTGTGAAGAAGATTGCAAGTCCCGGGTATATACTGTACCACCAAGCATTGAGGAAATAGTTTCTTGAAGTACTTACCATTAACCCCCATTCAGGAGTAGGTGACTGAGCACCAAGTCCCAGGAAACTAAGGGATGCTATTGTTAATATTACACCACCGATGTCCATTGACGCCTGTACGATTATTGGGGATATGCAGTTTGGCAGTATATGCTTGAAGATTATCTTTCTTGAAGGAGTACCAATGGCTTTTGCAGCCTTTACGAATTGTCTTTCTTTCATTGATATTGCCTGACCCCTAACAACCCTTGTATACCAGGGCCACCAGGCGGCAGCTATGGCAATCATGGCATTTCTGAGGTTCGGCCCCAGAAATGCCGCTATTGCGATTGCCAGTAAAAGGGGAGGGAATCCAAGAAATACATCAGTTATTCTCATTATTATTTCATCAATCCTGCCGCCATAGAATCCTGCTATGGCACCAAGAGGGATACCTATGAGGAGTGCAAGACCAACAGCAAGTAGGGCAGTTGTCAAAGATATCCGTGTACCTAGAAGGACCCTTTTGAATATGTCACGACCCAAATAGTCTGTTCCGAAAGGATGACTCAATGAAGGTGCCTGCAACTTGATTTCAGGATTGGCGTCCTGGGCTATGTGTATATCGGCAGGGAGAACAATAGGTACTATTATTGCTATCAATATAAGCAGAAGAACTCCATACATAGCCAGATTTGTAAGCCAGTTTTTTCTGAGAAGGAAAAAGGATTCTTTTGTGGATTTTATTCTTGGAGTCAATACCTTTATCATTCTGTCTTTCCTATTCATTTTATATTCGCTCATCTAAATCACCTATACCCTTACTCTCGGGTCGAGAGCTATTATTATATCTGCTGTGAGATTAAGCATTATGTAGGAGAATGCGGACACCAGAGTTACACCTATTATGGCAGGATAGTCCAGTGCTATAACTGCTGTTGCAGTATAGGATCCTATTCCAGGCCAACTGAATATTGACTCGACAAGAAAGGTGTTTACCAGGGTATATCCTATTGAAAGTGCAAGAACTGTCATTGTGGTACCAAGGGAGTTCTTAAGTGCATAGTTCCAAAGGACTATTCTTTCCTTGATGCCGTATGACCTTGCAGCCTTTATATAATCTTCGCTCAGTATTTCAAGGAGGGCTGATCTTGTCATCCTGGCAACAAGTCCTATTGGATAGAGGGCTATTGTAATTGAAGGAAGTATCATATGTTGGAATACATCCTTGGCTATCAGCCAGTTACCGCTTATTATGCTGTCGAGAAGTAAAAAGCCTGTCCTATCGGGAATGGAGTAAAGAAGCTTAAGCTTTGTATCCATTTGACCACCGAGAGGAAGCCATTCCAGCCACCTGTAGAAGATGAGCTGAAGGAAGAGGGCAACCCAGAATGTAGGCAGTGATACAGCTCCAACTGAGAAGAACCTGCAGAAGTGGTCCAGTGCCTGGTCCTTCTTTTTGGCCGAATTAAGTCCCAGAGGTATTCCGATTATGACTGCTAAAAAAGTTGAGAATATAATAAGTTCAAGTGTTGGTGGCAGGTATGATGCAAGTTCCTTCGCAACAGGCTGCTTTGTTCTTAGGGATTTTCCGAAATCTCCCTGTGACAGACCCTGCAGGTATTTTCCAAACTGCACTACAAGGGGCTGATCAAGACCCAGCTCTATGGTTGCTGCATCTATCTGTTCCTGGGTGGCTCTAGGTCCGACCCACTGTGCTGCCGGATTGGAAGGGATAACCCTTGCCAGGAAGAAGGTTACTACTACAACTCCCAGAAGGACCATTACTCCAAGGAGTAGTCTTTTTATGATATAATTTTTCAAATTCCACACCTCCGTGGTTGTTTTTGCCATAAAATTTGTTTTTTAAAAGAGGAGGGGACAAATTATCCCCTTCCTCTTTATGCCAGTTCAAGAAAGTTAAAAGTGTTTAAACCATTTAATAGGGCAAAGCCGCTTTCTTGCAGTATATCAATTGTAGATTAATTTTATTTTTCAAGGTAAGTATCATAGAAGAATACTACCCATGGATATGAAGGATTGCCTTCGAATCCTCTCAGATTCTTGTCTGTAATCCATGCAACTTGCTTGTCATAGATATAGAATGATGGAGCATCATCTATAAGAACTTCCTGAGCTGCTATGAATTCTTCTGAAGCTTGCTCAATATCAGTAGAACTTTTTTCGTATGCTGCGTCTATCATGTTGTCAAAATCAGGATTTGAGTAATATGCAAGGTTGAATAATGGGCTTTCTTCTGTTCTGTACATTGGATATAACCATGAGTATGGATTTGAGATATCAGGCCACCAGTACATTATGAATATGTCTTGTCTGTCTTCCGGATTTTCGCTCATTGCCATTTCCCACTGAGTTTCCCAAGGCATACCTCTAATTTCAAGATTTACACCAATTTTTGAAAGTTCGGCTGCAAATAGTTCTGATGCTTTTTTCTCGGCTTCATCTCCACTCATGTAGGTAAGAAGAATGTTAAGATCTCCTTCTTTTATTCCTTCAGCTTCAAGAAGCTGTTTTGCCATGTCAAGATCATGAGAATATTGGAACAAGTCTTCACCATGGCCCCAGTGATTGTTGGGAACAGGTCCTGTAGACTGTTCTGCATAACCGCCTGCTGCATAGTCAACAACATCCTGGTATGGGAAGGCATACGACAATGCTTTTCTTACGTTTGGATTGTCAAATGGTGCCTTTTCAGTATTGAAGAATCCTATCATGTTTGTGAATGAAGATTCTACCAATACCTGTACATTTTCGTTGTCTTTCAGTATATCAACATCTTCCGAAGGAAGTTCCATTGTAATTGTAGCATCACCTTTTTCTATCATCTGTCTTCTTGATGAAGTTTCAGAAACTTTCTTAATTAGAACCTTCTCGAAATGTTCTCCTTCCCAACCTTTCCAGTAGTCTGTAAATTGTGAAAGAATAACTTCGTCTCCCATTGAATATCCTTCTAGAAGATATGGACCTGTACCTGAAGCATTTCCTTCTTCAAACCATGTGTCTGCATTTCCTTCAACAGCATCCTTTGACATGATGAACGAAGCATATGGAGAACTTGCTACAAGGTCGATTGGTGCAGGATATGCAGCTACGAATTCAACTGTATATTCGTCTATTATATTTACTTCTTCTACTGCATCCCAGATATAAGAAGCTCCCTGACCAAGACTTTGTGTTCTTTCTATTGAGAATTTTACATCTTCTGCCGTGAAGTCGCTTCCGTCATGGAATTTGACTCCCTGTCTAAGGGTGAATGTCCATGTCATACCATCATCCGACACTTCATAGCTTTCAGCCAGTACACCTTCGAATTCAGAAGTTGTAGGATCAAATTTCAGTAGTGTTTCGTATACATTGTTCAGTACTATGATACCGTTAGAGAACATTGCACTTGGATCCCAGTTCAGTATTGGTTCGGAGTTGTAAGCGTAGTAGGCTATGTCGATTTCGTCAACTGGAGTATTGTCTCCTGCCGGTTGTTCTCCACCACCACATCCTGCCAGTACGCTGAGCATCATGATGACTGCTAAAAATAATGATAATTTCTTTTTCATATGTTCCTCCCTTTAATATGTAGGTAGCGTTTCGCACTACCTTGTTTGACGATGTTGTTTTTAATTGTCAACATCGTTTAACTGTTCACTATAATTATACATCTGTACACCAAATAAATATTTGTGAAAATTACAAAATAGACTGTTAAAATTATGTAACATCCATAATGCAATATATTCTATAAATACTTTACATCAATATCGAAGCCGAAAAACCTTGGATTCAGAATTGACAGTCCTTTTTCGGTCTTCCAGAAATCATGGGCCTTGAATCCAAGGACTGCAATTTTATTACCTGGATTGCAATTTGGATTTGTGATTGGATAACCGGTTTCACCATCTACAACACATATAAGGTCTGGGCAGGTAAGGGAAACTTGTCCGTCTTTCCAGGCAACCATGTTTTCGTTTTTGTACCATACCTTGAACTTGGAGTCTGAAAATTCTCCAACGCCCTCAATGCCTATGGTGCCTACTGTGAAGCCGTCTTTAAGGCCCCATTCTGTATCTTCTTCCGTTACACTTCCTTCAAACAAGAGCTTTCCGTCGCATCTGTCAACCAGTTCTGCAACAGGGTCCAGTCCGTTTTCCATTGCTTCCCGTTGAATTCTTCCAACCTTGCCTGCATAGGTCAATGCATTTGGAATTACTGATGTTTTCAGGTCTTTACCTATAATTGGATGATCGGCCATTCCAACTGTATTGTCTGTAGCTACGGCCATCATGCGTGAAAGCTCCTCGGCTCTTGCGTCGGAAGCTACATTTGTGAATATTACAGTATCCTCGTATTTTGTTGCAACTGAGAATGGATATATAGGTCTGTCTGTAACAAAATATGTGGAGAATTGAAGTTCAGGAACTGCTCTACCTGCGGCATCTGCATCTACGATGAACTTGCCTGATCTTGCACCTGCAGCCATTGCCTGTCCAGTGTTGCCTCCGCCGTATTCTATTGAGACAACTCCTTTGAAATCCACATCCATGTATTCTTCAAGAGCCTTGATGGCATATTCAAGCTCCTTGTGTTCATCTTCCTCTTCATCATCAGGTGAGATTGAACCGCAGAAATATGGATTTACATAGTATGCATGGTCTTCTACTTCATCAAAATCTATCATATTGAATTCGAAACCCTCTTCAAAGGCTTTCTTTACAGCATCTATACCTTCGGCAAGAGAACCTCCTCCACCTGTTCCAAGTATGGTACATCCCACCAATATGTCTACTGCTTCTTCATAAGTAAGTTTTTTCATAAATATAAGCACCTCCTAATAAATATTATATTATTAAATTGATTTGCTTGCTTTGTAGATATTACAATTTATTAACAGTAATTTTGTAGTATCAATAAATGCTTACTTAAGAGAGCCTGTCTCGTTGTAAAAAATACAAAAGTATTGTATAATCATCTGAAGGTTAAATGATTCTGAATGAGGGTAGGTATATTTATGTCTGTAAAAGTCAAGGATTTATTTGAACTTAAATTGTTTGAATCTGCAAGGATTGTGGCAGGTGAAAGCGGTCTTGAAAATGAAATTAAAAGGATAAATTTTTCGGATTGTCCGGTTCTTGACGATCTTACAGATCTTGAATTGGTCATGGCCGGTGATTTTTATGTAAACAGTCTTTATATAGCAAAGGATGATTATAGAGAAATGAAGTTGATTTTTGATCTCTATATCAATTCAAGCAGCGCCGGCGTGTGCATTATCGATGAGTTCATGGACGACATTCCTGAGGAAATCAAAAAACTTTGCAACGCAAATGCATTTCCTGTGATATTTATCGATACAAAGGTTCCATATGCAGAGATCATAACAACCATAACTGAAATGATTCTTTTGGAGCAGGCGGATACCATATCGGAAATGCGCATAGACAGGCTTTTGGATGTGGACATAAACAGGCAGGAGGTTGCTGCCATAGCTACCAGGATAAATGGAAGCTTCAAGTTGCTTTATAACATCCTATATATTAATGTAGAAAATATTTCTCCTGACAGGCTCAATTATTTAAGGAAGGAACTTAACTCGAATTATGATTTTGAAGCCTTAAAATATAGAAACAACATACTCATGATCATGAATTTCAACAAACAGGTCATGCTTAAGACCCATATTGAATATGTGGAAAAAATTGTTAAACAGTATACCGATGATTATATAATAGGGATCAGCAATTCCTTTTCAAGCAAGGATGAATTCAACCACTGCATAAGACAGGCTCTTTCGTCTTATGACCTTTCCTCTGTGACGGAAGACAGGGTTGTGTTCTACAAGGATCTTAATGTATACAAGGTACTCTATCCCATAAGAAGCAGCAGGCACCTCATGGAATTCTACAGGGAGGTATTCTTGCCCCTCAAAGAATATGACGAGTATTATAATTCCGACATAATAAAAACGGTGGGGGCCTATCTTGACAACAATGGAGAGTACAAGAAAACGGCGCAGCAGATGCATCAGCATGAAAACACTGTAAGATACAGGATACTCAAGGCCAAGAAGCTCTTGGATATGGAAAACGAACACATCAGGTTTATTGAGCAGATATCCTTGGCACTAAAGATAGATAAAATAATGAATATAGATAGCTAAAATAGTAATGCAAATAAGGTTTAATATGCCTAAATATGTTGACAAGTCAATCTATTTAATGTATGATATTGCAGTAACACATGGATTTGTTCACCTTTGGCGTACAAAAAACAGAGTTAAGATAAAGACTTTGACTGGAAGAGTAGTTTTGTTGAAATTTACAGAGACATAATCCTTGGTTGAGAGATTATGAAGGGATACAATGTGAAGATCATCCAGGAGTTTGATGCCTGAATTTAGTAGGGTATCACGTGGCAAGCGTTAATTGCTTTGAGTGGCAGATTATATCTGCAAACTGGGTGGTACCGCGGAAAATTTTCGTCCCTTGTATTTTATAATACAAGGGATTTATTTATGTCTTTCTTGATTTTATATTGTTGAAAGGCATATCTCCAAGTCACGACTCACAGTCATATGATTTCATTTCACTATGAGCATAGAATGGTTGTGTAGTGGGAGTATTGAACTGTAATATACAATTATTTCTGTAGGTTTATGGTAAAGATATCTATAGCCCGATATAAATTAATCGATACTGAAAGCGAAATCCAAGCTACAAAAATTAAATTGTTTGAGCAAAATAAACATATGATAATTCGTGTGTTTGTTAATTAAGTTAGATATGGCAAATTTTCTAGAAAATCCCATGGTGAGAGTTATTGGATTTTGCGGAAAATTTGTCAACAAGTGTAAAGATAAATTTAGGAGGAATCATGAAAAAAATATTCAAGAACATTTCGACGGCACCCTATAGTGAATATGAAAAAGACATAAGGGATTATTGGGAAAAGATAGATCTACTCCACGAAAGTGTGGAAACAAGAGGAGATAAGGAGAGTTTCATCTTCTATGAAGGTCCTCCAACTGCAAATGGTAATCCTGGAATCCACCATGTTATTGCAAGGACTCTTAAGGACTCCGTATGCAGATTCAAGACAATGGAAGGATACCAGGTTAAGAGAAAGGCAGGTTGGGATACTCATGGACTACCAGTTGAAATCGAAGTTGAAAAGCAGCTTGGACTTAAGAACAAGCAGGATATAGAAAACTACGGAATAGACAAGTTCAACGACCAATGCAGGAATTCAGTATTCACTTATGAAAACAAGTGGAGGGAAATGACTGAAAGAATGGCATACTTAATCGACCTTGACA
>CAZFYP010000032.1:10886-19128 GCA_964523535.1 uncultured Clostridia bacterium | reverse complement strand
AAGGACTTGAAAAAGCAGGAGAGCTGGAAACAATGATTCAGTCTTTCGAGAAAAACGGTGCTATCCAGTGTGGATTCTGTACTCCTGGAATGATAATGTCGTCAAAGGCTTTGTTGTATGAAAATGACCATCCAAGTGATGAGGAAATTAAAAGAGCCCTTGAAGGTAACTTATGTAGATGTACAGGCTACAACAAAATAGAAAAAGCTGTTAAAGACATAATTGAAAAGGAGTAAACCATGATGGAAAATAATTTTTACTCACCGAATAGTATTGAAGAGTTGGTTAAGGTTCTTGAAGTTAAAAAGAATTCCGACAACATGTTTTTTGTAGCAGGTGCTACTGACTTGGCTGTTGTGATGAACAACAACAAGATGTTTGACTACACGTCAGTAGATTTGACAAAAGTCAAGGAAATGAGAAATATAGAAAAAAAGGGAAGCATTATTGAAATTGGTGCCTGTGTTACTATGGATGAGCTTGACAAGTCGGATGTTGTTAGAAAATATATACACGGTTTGAGTCAGGCTGCAGCAAGCGTAGGCTCAACTCAAATAAGGAACCGTGCAACAGTAGGAGGCAATGCAGCCAATGCAGCCCAGTGTGCCGATACCTTGTCGGCTCTCTTTGCCTATAATGCCATAGCAGTAATTGTTAATTCAAATGGTGAATTCAGGGAAACAAGACTTGAAGATTTGATAGTAGGATTTGGAAAAACTTTCATTGAAGATAATGAAGCTCTTGTTAAGTTCAAGGTTGAAGTTAAGGAAAATGAGTATTCTGCTTTTTCAAAAGTTGGATCGAGAAAGACAGTTACAATATCCAAGATAAATAATTGTCTCAGAGTGATAATGGATGGAAATAAGGTTGTTGAATGCAGCTCATACTTTGGTTCAGTAGCTGCAAAACCTGTTGAATCAAAATTGACTGAAGAAGCTATATTAGGGAAAGAGATAAATGATAAATTGCTTCATGAACTAATGGAACTTGGTTCAAAACAGATAGATGAAGCCATACCTACAAGATCGTCAAGACACTACAAGAGAGTTGCAGTAAAGGGAATAATCAATGATGTCTATGATGAAATCAAGAACACAATGGAGGTGAAGTAATGACTGTTGTTATGCCAGAGAAAAAAACTAAATTCAAATATGTTGGAGAAAGAATAATAAGACCCGATGCAAGAGACAAAGCCAGAGGAAAGACGAGGTATACTGGCGATATAAGAAGACATGGTATGCTTTATGCCAAGCTTGTTACAAGCAGAAAGGCTCATGCCAAGGTTACCATCTACAAGGATGGAGCACTTGAAATTGAAGGTGTAAAGGCTGTCTTTACTTATGATGATGTTCCTCATCATCCATATAATTCAAATCAGTGGTTTTCAGGAGCTGTATCCGATGAAGATGAGTATATCCTTCATGAAGTTGCAAAGCATGTTGGCGACAGAATAGCTCTTGTTGTTGGAGAGAGTCCTGAAGCTGTTGACAGGGGACTTAAAGCTGTAAAGGTTGAATATGAGGAACTTCCAGTTGTTATAGGAATTGATGAAGCTAAAAAAGATGAAACTATAATATTCAAGGATACAAATAGATGCTTCCACAAGACATTGTCATGCGGAGATGTTGACAGGGGATTTGAAGAGGCTGATTATATAATTGAAGATGAAGGTGGGACCCCAAAGATACATCATGCAGCTATGGAAAATCATGTATGCCTTGCTGAAGTTGATGAATTTGGAAGTGTTGTTGTTTGGTCGCCATGTCAGGTTGTTTTCCAGGTACAGCATGTAATAGCAAAGGCTCTGGAAATACCATATGACAAGATTAGAGTAATTAAAGCTATAATCGGTGGATCTTTTGGTGGAAAAGGAATGCCTGTTCTTGAGCCTGTTACTGCTTTTGCAGCACTTAAGATGAATAGACCGGTACAGATTCTAATGGAAAGAAGAGATTCTGTAGGCGGCACAAGAATGCGTAACCAGTCAAAGCAGAAAGTAAAGACGGGTATTACGAAAGATGGGAAAATTGTAGCCAGAGAAATTGAAATGGAGCTTGACGGTGGAGCATATATCACCAACAGTGCTGCAATAGCAATGGCTGCCGGAAAGAAAGCTTTCAGAACCTATGATATTGACAATCAGAAATATTCAGGTAGCACATATTTTACCAACACTACTCCAGGAGGAGCATGCAGAGGATATGGATCACCTCAGATTCATGCAATAACTGAAATAAACCTGAACAATGCAGCAAACAAAATAGGAATGGATCCTGTTGAATTCAGAATCAAGAATGCCTTCGATCCTAGAGAATTCGAAGAAGGTGCAGTAGATCAGATAGGAATGCCTGGAATAGGAAATGCCAGAATTAAAGATTGTCTGATTGAAGGTGCTGAAGCATTCAACTGGAAGGAAAGAAAAGAGAAAATCAAGGAAAAAAATACAGAAAGATATGCATACGGACTTGGCCTTGCGGCTGCAGCTCATGGCAATGGCTATCATGGTGGATTTCCTGACTATACCAATGTTGATATCCAGATGATGCCTGATTGCAGGGTTATGGTTAAGGTAGGAATACATGATTTGGGATGCGGTACCGTTCTTACAATGCAGCAGATAGCAGCAGAAGTTCTAGATATTGATCCTTTATGCATAAATGTACCCCAGGCCGATACTCATATATCTCCATATGATTCAGCAGGAACGCAGGCTAGTAGGGTTACATTTGTCTGTGGTGGTGCTGTCAAGGAAGGTGCGGATCTTCTAAAAGACAAAATGCTTGAAATATATTCAAGGAAATTTCAATGCAGCAAGGAAGATATCACAATGGAAGATGGAAAGATTTCATGTAATGGAGAAAATGAAATAAGCTATGGAAAGCTAGCAATAATAAGTGAAACAGATTATGAAACTACACTTAAGGCATCAACTGAGTACAGACCGAAATCAAATCCGGCAGTTTATGCTGTGTCATTTGTAGAGGTGAAAGTAGATAAGTATACGGGACTATTTGAAATAGAGGACGTACTGGCAGTACAGGATGCAGGCCAGGTAATAAACATGACACTTGCAGAAGGACAGGTACAGGGTGGAGCCCATATGAGTCTAGGAATGGCAATGTGTGAAGAAGTTGAATATGATAAAAAAGGAAAGCTCAAAAATGAAAATTTCTCAAAATATCATCTTATTAATGCACCATCAATGCCGGAGGTAAGAACATTGTTCATTCAAAAAGGTGAACCTAATGGACCTTTTGGAGCCAAAAGTGTTGGTGAAATAGCCGCAGTTGCTCCAGGGCCGGCATTGATGAATGCAATTAATGATGCTTTGGATACAAATATCACTGAATATCCAGCAACTCCTGAAAGGATTATAAAAGCATTAAGCAATAAATAATATGATGTTTTAAACATACAAGCCGGCCCTCACCGGCTTGTATTGTTTTGCAAAAGACAAAAGGGACGGGTTCCTTTTGTCTTTTGCAAAATATAAAGAGATAAGTTTATGGAAGACTTAGATTTTGTATTAAGGTAATTAATGTTATATAATTGATGTGAATTGTAAGTAATACACTAATGAGAAGAGGTGACTTATGGCCAAGATAATGATTGTAGACGATGAAATTGAAATAGCTGAAATGATAGAAGACTTTATGAGGCTTGAAGATATAGAAGTTGTGAAGGTGAATTCAGGAGAAAAGGCACTTGAATTATTTGATGATTCAATAGATCTTGTAGTTCTTGATGTGAATATGGATGGGATTACAGGCATTGATACCTGCAAGGAAATCAGGAAGACAAGCTTTACACCTATAATATTCCTGACCTGCAACAATTCTCAAAATGATATGTTACTGGGTCTTGGCGTGGGAGCAGATGACTATATGACTAAGCCTTTTAATCCCATTGAACTTGTAGCAAGAATAAAGGCCAATATCAGAAGGGCTGCATCATACAACAAGGGAAGTATATCTGATGAAATAATTACTTTTGATGATATAGCTGTATATAGAAAGCGATTCACAGTAATGAAAAACAATACTGATGTTAAAATCAGTACAAAGGAATTTGAACTTCTTGTGTATCTTATTGAAAATGCTCATATTGTATTGAAAAGAGAGCAGATTCTCAATCATGTATGGGGAGATATATTTTATGATGAAAATCTTGTGAATACTACGGTAAAGAGACTAAGAAGGAAGATTGAAGATGATCCTGAAAACCCTGAGTATATTAAAACAATTTGGGGAGCAGGATACGTATTTCAGGGTATTGTAAAATGATAAGACATATTAAACTGAGGATGAAGCTCCTTGTTATTCTACTACTGACTGGGCTCATAGCATCAATACCAATGGCCATGATAGGGATAACATCCTTGATTTCGGCTTCAAAGGAACAGGCTATAGACTTTGGGGAAAAGTCGGCATACTATAACTCGGAAATAATAAACACCTGGCTTACCGAAAAAGCAAATGCCCTGACTAACCTTAAAAATCAGCTTGCTGATCTTGATGACGAGATTGAAATGAGAAAGCTTCTAAGAAGTTATTCAAATGCCAATAGTGATTTTATAAGCATATTCATAGGATATGAAGACAATGAACTTTTTGATGCCTACGGATGGAAACCTGAAGACAGCTATATAGTAAGGGAAAGACCCTGGTATGTGAAAGCCTTCAATCAGGATAATCTAGTCACTACATCAGTATATGTAGACAAGAACAAAAATGAAAATGTAACTGCAATCGCAACTGAATTCAATTTCGGTACAAGACGGGGAGTTTTGGCAGCAAATATTTATGTTGACTATATAGTAGATAAGGTTGACAATATCAAGTATGGGAACAGCGGTTATGCAGTTCTTCTTGATGACTCAAATCAGGTAATATCAGGACCTGACAGTGAAATAAACAAGGAGCTTTTTAAGTCAATAGTAAAAGAGCTGGAGCTTAAGAATATTACTCTTGATAAATCTGAAACATTTGAACTTAATGTGGAGGATATAACTTATCTGGCTGCATATTCTAATATTGAAGACTTTGACTGGAATCTATTCCTTATTGCTCCTCTTTCAGACTTTATGGAACCTGCATTTTCCATGGCCAATAATATTATATATATATTGATAGCAATATTTATACTGATATTTATCATAGGGTATTATCTCAGCAGTTCAATGTCCAGACCCATACTGAAGATGGTAAAAGGAGTATCTGACATTGCAGGAGGAGACTTTGACAATGAAATAAACATAGATGCAAGAGATGAAATAGGCAATCTAAGTGATGAAATAAACAAGATGAGAATCAATCTTAAGGAAATATTCAATTCAATAAAATATGAAAGTAAGATATTATCCATGAATTCAGAAAATCTGAGTAATCATCTCAAGGATACTTATACAGGGACCTACAGGTTCATATCCATGCTTTCTCATGACATAAAAACACCTATAACCCTGATTAAGGGGTATTCCAAAGCTTTGGAAATGGGAATACTTGATAAAGAAAAGGAAACAGAATATATTGAAAGGATAAGCTATCGATCTGAACAGATAGAAAAGATAGTAGCTGATGTTCTGGACAATACATATGAAGCCAACAATTTGAAAATAAATCTTAAGAAAGTAACCTGTGAAGATTTTATAAATACAGTAATCTATAATTCGGAGAATTATGTTATAAATCAAAAAAGAAGGTTTAAACAAAATATCGATTTATCTAATTTTAACGCAAAGGATATTGTGTATGTAGACCTAATCAAGATTCAAAGAGTGGTTAACAACATTCTGTCCAATGCTGTGAAGTTTTCGGAAGAGGATTCATTAATAGAGCTTGAAATAAAGAAGGTAAGTGGAAGAATTTTTACATGCTTCAAAGACCAGGGGAAAGGAATAAAGGAAGAGGAAAGGGAAAAGATATTCAACATGTTCTATAAATCTGATGATTCAAAAAAAGGATATGGACTGGGTCTTTATATAAATAAGGCCATTGTTGAAGCTCATGAAGGAGAAGTTCATTTTGAATCAGTATATAAAAGAGGAACCGAAAGCGGCTTTTATTTGAATATTATCAACCATTTCAATACTTAAAAGAATGAAGTGTTAAATAAAGTTTTTCTCTTGAATAGTAATAAAAAAAGCAAAAATAAATCTATTTTGGATTTATCATTTGCTTTTTCTTTTACGTTTGACTTAAGTTTATACTATCCTATAATGTTTTCAGCAGGAATATTGTCTTCATCTACAGCTATTGTTGCGCACATTTCCAATGCAAGTTCACCATAGATTTCGCTGCTTATTGTTGCAACTCTTGCAGGTGGGTTTTGGGGGAAATATTCCCTGTAGACCTTGTCAAATTCAGGAAAGACAGTATTGTCAGCAAAATAGAAAGATGTGGTAAGAACATCCTCCATTGTTGAGCCGAGTTCTTCAACGAGAATTTTAACGTTTTTCAGAATTGTATGTGTTTGTTCAGATACCGTTCCAGAAACAATGTTCCCTTTAAGATCAAGACTAAGCTGACCTGAAATATAGGCGATTCCCTTGTGAATTACAGCTTGTGAATAACTTGGCGTAGGTGGAACGGCTTTTTTTGTGAAGAATATCTTCTTTTTCATTTTTCTCCTTTTATGTTTCTCATAAAGAGTATTTGTTTTGTGTGTTATTATATAGGACTTTGTCAAAAACTATTTTATCAAATAGGAAGGAAGATATCAACAAATCGGGATGGAGTATTTTAGTATTTAGTCAATTCAACGTAAGGATTTTATAATTTTCTTAAACTAAGACTAAGGAACAGATATGGATGTCAATATGATGAAAAATACATAAACAGTATCGTCGAAAAAAGTAGTCCTTGTAAATGGCTGATATCAACACAAAATAAAATCGTTATTAAGTTTTCTTTGTTTTATAGACAAAAAAGACTATTGAATTGCTAACGTCAAAAATACAAATGATAAATTTGACGTTTTTTTGACCTTTTTTTTATATAATCAGCTTGTGTTATTATATAAACCATTTTATAGGAGGGAAACATATGTCAAATGAAACAAAAACAGGAACAAGCAGTATTATCAGAAAGGTAATATTTGTTCCGATGTGTACGTTATTCGTATTCATAATTTTAATGGGTATCATAAGCCCAACTACTTTCTTCAACATCGAAACAGCAATATCAAACTTCCAGTACAACTGGTTTGGGTGGCTATATGCAGTTATGGCAATGGTAAATATTGCAATTCTTATCTGGCTTGCTTTCTCAAAGCATGGTGATATTATCCTTGGTGGTAAAGATGCAAAGCCTATCCTCAGTAGATGGAACTGGTTTGCAATCGCTCTTTGTGGTGGTATAGGTACCGGAATAGTATTCTGGGGAATAGCAGAGCCTATCTTCCATCTTAACAGTGGTATTCCAGGAACTGGATTTGATCCGGGGACGCCTGAAGCTGCACTTGATGCCTTGTCCGTATCAATGATTCACTGGGGAATACCTTCATATGCACACTATTGTATCTTCGGTGTGGCAGTTGGATTTGCAATTTACAACATGAAGCTTCCGTATAGAATTTCTTCTACTCTTTATCCATTGTTTGGTAAGAAGAGCTTTGGTACAATTGGTAATATAGTTGACAATGTATGTTTATTTGCAATAGCAGTATCTGTATCAGCTATACTTGCAGTTGCATCACTTCAGTTTGGAGCAGGTTTTTTCGCAGTATTCGGTCTTGAACCTACAAACCTTGTTAGAGGTATTGTGCTGCTTGTAATCGTTACTACCTTTATAATCTCAAGCTATACAGGTCTTCAGAGAGGAATCCGTAGACTATCTGATATGAATGCCAAAATATTCATAGGACTTCTTTTATTCATCTTTGTTGTTGGACAAACCAGATTCTCTATGTTCTTTACAGTTGAAGCTCTGGGAAGATCCATTGACCAGTTCTTCCCTAGAATGACTTATTTGAGTGCAATAGAAGGGAATATGTGGCCAATGTGGTGGACAGTAATTTACTGGATCTGGATGATAGTATACGGACCAATGGTTGGATTGTTCCTTGGTAAAATAGCAAAAGGTAGATCTATAAGAGAATTCATCATAATGAACCTTATGGTTCCTGCCTCATTTGCAATTCTTTGGTTTGGAATCTTTGGATCAAATGCTGTCAAACTCGAGCTTGATACGGGAGGTCAGATTTGGAATGTAATTCAGACCCAAGGTCTTGAGGCATCTGTATT
>CAZFYP010000032.1:0-10859 GCA_964523535.1 uncultured Clostridia bacterium | reverse complement strand
CTCATTCCTGGATAATTTCCCCCTGCCTATGGTTACAAGTATAGGCTTCATGGTAACTCTGTTCTTATCTGTAGTTACTCTTTGTGACTCAATGACATCTACAGTTGCATCACTATCAATAGATGTTGAAAAGGGAGCTACAGTTGAGCCTCCAAACAATATCAAGATATTCTGGGGTCTAGTAATGTCTTCAGTGGCATTCCTTAGTATTATTGCAACTACATCTTCTACAGAAGGAGCAGTAAGTGTAGTACAGTCTACTAAACTTCTTCCAATGACAGCAGCTCTTCCTGTATTATTTGTATATGTAGCTTTGGCAATTTCTATGGTTAAGATGTTCTCGATGAGAGAAAAATACGATGTTGCTTATTACCCTGAAACAGCAATAATCGAGCCTGAACTTATTCACGATATTGGTGAAGAAGAGGAAAGTGCATCATAATAAACTAATCTAATCACAACGGCTGCAGATGATAATGTCTGCAGCCGTTTTTATAGCCAAGAGACCTAAAGATTAATTATCTCTTTTCTGAAATGTCAAAAGTTTGCTGTAAGTATAAATGTTTAGAAAAATATAGTTTGATATTATCGTCAAAAAATTATAAAAAATTGTCTTAATCGACGTTATATAAGACGGATAAAGGCTATAATTAAGATATAATAAATATGACCCGTTGGAATTAATGGCATTATACACTTAAATGATTGATAGTCAGTGTCATGAGAACGTTAACAATAATATTATTTGGAGGAACAATATGGATACAATAATGTTGAATGGAAAAAGTTTGACCTTTGACCAGGTAAAGGAAGTTGCATACAGTAGAAAGTCTGTGGAAATAACAGAAGAAGCAGAAGATATAATAAAAAGGGCAAGGGCTTTGATATTTAAACTTGCAGATGAAGGTTATCCTGTTTATGGACTTAACAGGGGAGTAGGCTGGAACAAGGACAAGTATGTATTTTCTGAATTTTTCCAAAAGTATAATGAAAACCTTATAAATGCTCACTGTGTTGCAGTAGGACCAGACGCAAAGGTTGAAGAAGTAAGGGCGATGATGGTTATTAGACTCAATACTGCACTATGCGGATCAGCTGGAATGGGACCTGAACTTCTCCATCTTTACAGAGATTTTCTCAACAATGATATTGTACCTGTAATTCCCAGAAGGGGTTCTGTTGGTGAAGCAGATATAGCGACGCTTTCTCATATTGGTCTAGCAATGATAGGACAGGGAGAGGTCTTCTACAAGGGAGAGAGAATGGCAGCAGTTGAAGCTATAGAAATGGCTGGACTCAAGCCTGCTGAGCTAGGTCCTAAAGATGGTCTTGGAATAGTGTCATCAAATGCTCATGGAGCTGGACTTGCATCTTTGGCGGTTAAGGAAGTTGAAGAGCTTATTGAAATTTCAAATCTTGCATACTGTCTTGGCATGGAAGGATTGAATGGAAATATTGAATCTCTTGATGAAAAAGTAAATGAAGCTAGGAAGATGAAAGGTCAAATAACTTGTGCTGCCCAGTGCAGGGAGTTACTTGCCGGTTCTTATCTTCATGAACCACACAAAGAAAGGGCGCTTCAGGATTCCCTTGCATACAGGGGAGCTTTTGCAATCAATGGATCCGTTCTTGATGCCCTAAACTATGTTAAGGAGAATCTTGAAATACAGCTTAATACTACGGATGACAATCCATGCATACTTGTAGATGAAGGAAGACTTTCAGTAAGTACAAATTTCGAGCCAATGACTTGGGTTGTTGGAATTGAAATGCTTAATATTGCACTAAGCCACATGTCAAAGACTGCATGCCACAGAACAATCAAGCTTTCTGATCCGTCATTCACAAAACTTACAAGATTCCTTACACCTTCCGAAGGGGATGTAATAGCATACGGTACAATTCAGAAATGTTTTACCTCACTAGATACTGAAAACAGAATGCTTGCAAATCCTTCATCAATGGATTATTTCTCTGTTGCAGGATATATCGAGGACCATGCCAATAATTCACCACTTGTTGTTGACAAGTTATTGAAGATAGTAGACAATTTGAGATATATAATCGGAATTGAACTTATGCATGCAGTTCAAGCAATAGACTTGAGAAAGGTTGATAAAATGGGAGTAAAGACAAGGTTGGCCTATGATCTAATAAGGGCTGAAATACCATTTTTGGAAAATGACAGATGTTTGAGTGTTGATATCAAGAAAGCGTATGATATAATAAAAACAGGCAGACTGTTTGAATCGGTACAGTAAACAAGTTAAAATATTGTATAAAGTAAAAAAATCATATAGAAGACAGCCTGCAGAGTAGGGCTGTCTTTTTAACTTTCATTATTATGTAGCAGAGAATTATTAATTATAATAATTCCCTGCTAAAATTTGTAATATAAATATTAACATTTTAGGAGCCCTGTATGAATTTTATCAGTGAATTGAATATTGATTTGAATAAGAAGCAGCTAATAACTGTTACAGGTTCCGGAGGAAAGACGACCCTAGTGGAGGATATGGCAGAGGAGCTGGTTGAGAATGGGAAGACTGTGCTTATTGCCACCAGTACAAAGATATTTTACCCAGGTAGAGAAAGCTCCATCACTATACTCAATCCTGAAATACTCAAGAGTATTAAGTTCAAGAAGGCAGATATCATATATGGGGGTAAAGAGATAACTGTGGACAACAAGATTGCAGGTTTTGACAGGGAAGTCATATCTGAAATATTTATGAATGATAATATTGATTTTATCCTCGTGGAGGGTGATGGATCCAAGAAAAAGCCTGTCAAGGGATATGCATATTTCGAACCGGTGATACCTCAAGAGACGGAAATTCTAATATCGGTATTGGGAATGAATTCACTGGGTCTTGAAGTCAATGATGAAAATGTCCACAGAGTTGAAGAATTCATGGAATCGACAGGTCTTAAGAAAGGCGACACAATAGAATGTAAAGATCTATTCAAACTTTTTGTGCATTCCAACGGTTATTTCAAGGTAAAGGCGAAAATAAACTTCATCATACTCAATAGAGTGAATGAAGAAAACCTGAAATGTGCAGAATATATTAGGGAAAGGGCTGACAAGGAGCTTGACTTTGTTGAAAAAACTGTATTTATGGAGGAGTGGCAATGCTGACTGGAATAATACTGGCATCTGGATTTTCAAGACGATTCAATGGAGATAAGCTGACATTTATGGTACAAGGAAAATCTATTATAGCTTGTGTAGTTGAAAACTGTCTCGAATCAAGACTGGATGAAATAATAGTAATCTATAGAAGTGATGAAGTATATGAAGTGCTAAGGGATTATAATATCAAACTACTAAGGAATGAAAATGCACAGGAAGGAATGGCTGCTGGTATGAGGTTGGGAGTGGAGAAAGCTTCTAAGAATGCCGATGGATATATGGTTTTCATGGGGGACCAGATACTATTCGGTAGCAGCGACACTGATAGGATGATTGATGCATTTATGAAGCATGGAAAAATAATTGCTGCATCCTATGAGGGCAAAAGAAGGAATCCTGTGATATTTCCGTCATCTTATCGAGATAAGATACTTTCAATTCATGGTGATGAAGGGGGACGGAGTATCTTGAAAAATGAAGGTAAAGATATTGTGTTAGTAGAATATGAAGCTATTAAGTCTCTTGATATTGATAGAGCAGAGGATGTTGATTCGATTTTAAAGCACCTGAAAAAAAGAGACATCCAAGATGTATAAAATTAAAGAAACAAGTTTTGATTTTTATAAGCTACAGAAAGCTGGAAATATCAGTAATATATTTCCAGCTTTCTGTAGCTTTGTTTTATTTTTTTGTGATTTCCACGATGCCTGTATTTCCGTCCATCTTAATCCAATCGCCATTGGAAATGAGTTCACAGGGATCCTGATCTTCTGGAAAGTCAACAATGGTTGGAATCTGCATGACTGCACTTGCTACTCCCGAACTTGAATCTATTTTTGTGAAAAGCCATCCCTTTGGAGCGGAACCAGCTGCTCTAGCAGCTCCGAAATAGCAGGACCATCCATTTGAACCCTTGCTACCGGACAGCACAAGGATTTTGTTCTTGATTGTTTTACCACTGTTTACATTCATAGGTTCTTTTATTATTCCAGTAGCAGGATCTATACCGCCCCAACCGGCAATGCTTTTGGGACATACGAGTGCTTCACCTTCAATGATTCCTTTAATGGCTCCACGGCCTTTGATGATTATTTTTTCCATCGGTATTCTTCCTCCCATCTTCCTGAAATTGCTGCATCCATGCAGGTATACATATCTCCATAGTATACTAGCTTGTTTGTATCCGATTTAACACTTCTGGCCTGCTTGTAGCTGTCAAATACAAAGTTTGAATATTTGTCCAGGAATACGTTGCCTACAGTAGTAGGGCATGAACTTGTATAAATTTTTCCTCCTGCATTTTCAATAATTTTTGTGTAACCGTTAAGGTCAGCCATTGACTTTATTGGATATACTGTCCACAGCATGAAATGCACTCTAGCGTGTATCTGCTTGCCGTCAAGATATTCAGCAACCTTTCTGATCATATCGATGTTGTAGTGGGGACATCCAAGACTTACAAATTCAATATCTGCAGATCCATCATCGCACATGATATCGTAAGCATTTTGCAAATCATCTTCTGTAATAGTTATTTCGCCCTGGCACATGTTTCCCCTGAATGCATCAACTACATCCCTTGCTTCGGGAGTATAACCAGGTATATGGCATATTTCGCAGTTTGAGGCCATGGAAATAGTAGTGAAGAATTGTGCAAGTTTGGTAAAGTTGACATTTTTGAAATCTCCGTCAATTACAGGTCTTGATGATGTTGGAAGTTTCATTCCCACTGCTTTTCCAAGAAGGTCCCAGTCAATTAAAGAATTTATCTCGGCTTCAACCTTGACATGGTGTGTTGCATATCTGTTTTCTTTCAAGTGGTTGCCCCATTTTGGAGTTCTTCCACAAATTGCAGACCAGAAAGCAGCTTCTATTCCATCTGAATTTCCCATGGCTCCCCATAGTGAATTTCCTATGGTGGTCACTCCCGATTCAGTAGTAACAAAATGTTCACCTTGTACAGGAATCCATCCAGTAAGATAGGGGGCGCATGAACCTGCTGTTGTAACTCCTGCTTTCCTGCATTCATCAACGAAGTTAGAATTCTTGTCGAAGTATTCTTTGCTCTGGTGCAATGGTTCATATTCAAACTGGTCGCAGGGAGCCACACATGACTGAACATAGCAGTTCTCATATGTTTTGTCAAAAGGAACCTTTTCATCCTTTCCAAGATTCATTTTAGAGAAAAGCTCCTGGAAATCATTTGTCTTGCATACGTTCGAGTAATTGTGGGCTCCGCAGAAAACTGTTGCTTTTGTAACTTCACAAAGTTCTTCGGCGCCAAGTACATCAGCATATCTAACAATATTTTCAAGAGCAACTTGTTTAAGTTTTCCTTCCTTTCCATCAAGTATGGATTTTTCCTTTTTTGTTAATCTCATTATATTCTCCTCGTATCTATTATATAATTCAAGTATTAAAAAAATCATGATCCTTAAATTATTCTAACAAATGTTACTTTTTAGTTATTTCTATTATTTCGGTATCGCCGTCAATGCATATATGGTCTCCATCCCTTAAAATATCACAAAGCTCTTCGTCACAAAGTATCCTTGCATAGTCTACTCCTTTATATAATTCTCTACTATAGGATAGAGGAGTGATTTCTGTTCTTGTGTAAGTTCATGTTTATCATAGGAATCAATTCTCTTTTTAATATCGTCAGATGCAACCTTTACAATAGCAGGTTTTCCGTTCATTATCCAGTTGTCGAACATTTCTCTTTGAAAGTACTTTGGAATCATTAACTCTTTCTTGAACATCATTGATGTTTCAAGTTCATAGAGGTAATTACCTCCTGGACCAGTTTTTTTTATGGATTCAAGGCAGAACTCATCGTTTAGTTCATATGAAGAATGCATTTTTTTCATCATGAGTATTATCTGTTCATCAAGGAGAAATTTTTCATAGCTGAACATGTTTAAGGAATCAAGTTCTCCACAGGAATGGTATACAAGGTTTACTTCGTTTATTACTGAAGTGTACAATGATATTGAGGATTCCGTACCTGCCTGCCAGTCCACTTCTTTTGAGTCAGTAAATGCTCCTCCAGCCCTGCATGGAAGTCCGTAAAAGTCGCTAAGTCCTTTGATGTAGGGAATGAAAGAGCTGCTTTCAATTCCTCCTATTGCAGGACCTGCATATCTCATATCCGTCGCAAAGGAAGTATTTCCGTATATTACAGGTGTGCCAGGTTTTAATATTTGGGTAAGGACTATTCCTGCCATTATTTCAGCATTGTTTTGAACAAGAGTGCCAGCAATGGTTACAGGACTTGAAAGGCCAGGCATTGAACAACAGCTTATGCATATTGGTTGGCCATGCTCAACATAAGCGAGTATTGAATCTAGACTGTCTTTGTCGTATTTGAGTGGAGACAGTACGTTGGTGATGCCAAGGATATAATATTTATATTTGTCGTTGAAGAAGCTTTTTGCAAGGTTAATGGATTCAACAGATTCTTTTTTATTTGAAGCAAAACCTATTAGTGGCTTTCCTGTAGTCCAAAGGGACAATGCAGTCTTAACTCTTGCGTTTTCTTCAAAAGGAATGTCATCTACTTCGAAAAGGTTTGAATTTGTCATGTCCATTGCTTTACTTGTATCGTTTAGCTTCTGGACATTAATGAAATCTCTTAAGGTAAGGTTTTCCCCAACTCGTTCCTTGAGCTTTCTGAGAGCTCCTGATGGTCCTGAAAATACAGGGTCACAACCTATTACTATGCTATTTTCAAGTCCATTTATTTCAAAATTTGAAGGAGTATTTTTCAAATGATTTTCAAAATCCTTTTGTGACATATAAACTCTGTTTTTTTCTGTTTTGAAACCATTTGTTTTAAATATTTCCAAAACTTCAGTATGGTTGAATTCTACACCTACATTTTCAAGAATCCATATAGTTTTTTCATGTAGTTTCTGAATTGCTTCATCTTTTATCTTAAGATTACTCATGTTTCCTCCTGAACATAAATTTTTATTAAAATATATTGATTAATTTAGTATATAGTAATAATATTAAATAAATACAATTAATTCTTATAATAAACAATGACTAATTGTAAAAAATTACGTATGATTTAGGAGAAACTATGGAAGAATTAAAATTTGATATCTTGGAAACGGCCAAAACCTTTGCAAATGTATCGAAATTCAATGTTTTTACAGTCAGGGACAATGGAGTTATATTCGTATCAAAGATGGAAAAATTCTCCTGTAAAAAATGCAAACATATAAACAGTAGCTGTATAAAAAAATGGGGCAATGGTGGTGAAATTTCGGCAAAACTTGTAGAGCCCTATTATTATTTATGTCCAATGAATTACACTTTTATCATTTGTTCAAATTATACTATTGTGGACGATGGAGTTGTTATTATTGGGCCTTTGGCAGTAGATGAAAATCCATTAAAAAATATTGAAGAATCAACAGAAGCGGACAGTGTCAATTCTATAGAACTTACCAGCTATGCCGAAGTATTGTTTGCAGTAATGAACATCAGAACTAAAAAAGAATTGATTGTAAACAGAAAAAAGCAAATACTACAGTCGGAAATCAATGAAAACATTGAATTGTATCAAAAAATGTCGCATAATTATGAAAGCATTTTTGATCTTGAAAACAAGCTCATAAATTCCGTGTCTTCTTGCGACAAGGATGAAAGCGACGAAATAGTGAACAGATTCATCACTGTGACCTATATTGAAGAAGGATCCAATGTTGAGAGAATAAAAAAAAGATTCACTCAGACCATCTATCTTATTTCAAGAACGGTACTTGAGGAATTTATGGAATACAAAAAAATCGAAGAAATGAATCTTGAATATATGAGGAAACTGAATATGATATACAAAAGGGAAGACATATATTTGTGGCTGAAGGAATCAATAACTTCATTGATTGAAGTTATGAGAAACACCTCCAGTCACAAGAATAATTTGCTTATCTATAAAATCCAGAAATATGTCAATGATAACTATACTGAAAATATTAGCTTAAAGGAAGTATCCGAAAAGCTGAATATGAGCTACAACTATTTGTCATATCTTTTCAACAATGAAATGGATATGAAATTTAAGGACTATCTCAGAAAAATCAGGATAAACAAAAGCATTGAACTTCTTGAAATCTCAGATTATGAGATAAACAGAATAGCCCTTGACGTCGGTTTTGCCAATCAGAGTTATTTCACTAAAGTTTTCAAGAAGGAAACAGGCATAACGCCAAAAAAATACAGGTTGACCAAGGGAAGATAAAAATTCAACCATACCTGACGGCATGGTTGAATTTTTAATTGGTTTCCGATTTTATTTTTTCTATGAGTCTAAGGGAATATGGATTCCTTATCTTTTGTGAATAGTATTCACCCTGCTTCAAATGTTCGTTAAAGGATATAATATTGTTTTCCTTTTTGCACAACAAAGCCGCATATCCTTCTGCTATGGACCGTCCCCAGAGATTGTTGAATTTCTTGTAATAATCAAGGGCTTTAAATATCGATTCTTTTGAAAGTTTGAACTTGCCAAGCTCGTAGTAAGATTGTCCCAGTCCGGTGTAAAATATGTCCAAACCTTTTACTATATCTTTTCTTTCGCATATATCTATGGCTTTTTGGTAGTTTTCCAATGCATTTTTAAAGTCGTTTTTGTATTTGTGGATGTTTCCAAGATAGTTGTAGCAGGCTGCAATATTCAGGGAATATTTGTCTTCTAAAAGAGAAAGATTTTCGAAAATTTCTATGGACCGGTTCAGACATTTTTCAGCTTGCTCATATCGGCTCCGCCTTATGTTGTATAGAGCCTTCCATCTGAAGAGTGTTCCAGATTCCTTAATGTCAGACTTATGTTCAATTATCTTTTCAATCTTGTTCAAGTAAAACTTCATATTATCCATTTCATTTACCTGTATGCTGTAGTAAATCATCTGATGGTAGCCTTGCAGCATGTGATTGTAGCTATTAAGTTCTTCTGAATACTTGATGTAGCTTTCAATATATGCCAGACCCTTACTGTATTCGCCGTTGCGTATATAATATTTTCCCTTTATATAGTAATAATCCATTTTAAGCTTGTGTATGCCAAGCTCGTTGTCATTGCATTTGTCAAGAAGTTCATCAAGCTTTCCAAAGGCATCTTCCATATTTACATTTTCATAATCCACAGCCTTATGTATTGAAGGGAACAATTCGAAATTAATGTCTGAATACATGGAAAGATTCTTGACATTGTATTCAAATAGCTTTTCGTGATTTTCCGTATTTTCAAAATGGTAGATTATTCTTGAATAATAATATTTGTCGGTGGTGTTGTTTTTAAGTTGGGACTCATAATATTCAGCCAGTTTTTCATGAAGATTCTTTGCAATACCCTTGTTCAGATTCTTATATATGTAGTCCTTGACTAAGGAATGATAAAACACGTAATAAACATCGCTTTCGTTGTAAACCTCTTTCAAAAGAAGTTTGTTTTGAAGGGATTCCAAGGAATCAAAGAAATCAAATTCATTGGCATCGATATATTTCAGAAGAAAGTTAAGTTTTATTCTGTCTGAAAAAACTGATGCAACCCTGAGTATATTTTTTTCCAGGCTTGACAGATTTAATAATCTGCTTTTGAGAATATTTTCAACCTTGGAGGAATCAAGAAGGGTATTCTTGTGGTCCTTTATCATATTGAGATATTCTATTACGAAAAGTGTGTTTCCTTCGCTTTTTTTATAGATTTCATTAATTTCATCTCCCGTCAGATTCAAATTAACATCCTTTTTATTGATAAACTCTTCTGTTTCAGTAAGACTGAGACGTTTTAACGATATTGTTTCAATGCAGTCATTTTCAAGCAACCGCATGATATTCTTTTCTATTTCATTCAAATGAGATTCTCGACAGCTAGCTATGAATATTATATTATTCGACTTGAATACAATGTTTGAAAGCAGGTTGAAGCTATAGGAGTCCATCCAGTGTATATCGTCAAAGACCAGTATGACCGGTTTTCTTGAAGCTACCAGCTTAAGAATTCCTATTATAGCATCGAAGGATACCTGATGTTTTACGGATTCGATTTTTTCTATTGAATCTATGTCAAGGGGACTGAAGCCTTCGTTGAATGACGGAAAAAAATATGATGTTACGTCATTCCATAGTTTAGGGATACATATTTTTTCCTTTTTCAATATTCCTGATATTTGCTTGAAAATATTGTCCCATGACTGAAGAAAGAAATCTCTGTCGGCTTCAAAGCATTTACTGTTAAGGACAATAAGGTCGTCTCTTGATATGCTTTCCAGATGTTTTTCCAAAAGTTCGGTTCTGCCTATTCCGGCTTCGCCTGTAATAAGGATTGAATGTCCCTTCCCTTTCCTGAATTTATTCAGATTTGATTTAAGTAATGAAAGCTCGCTTTTTCTGCCGATAAAATCAGTAGCAGTTTCTGTCGATATACCTTCATCTGATCTAAGTTCGAGTATCTCTTTAAAGAGGGAGCTAGTGGATTGTTCCGGTTCAAGGTCAAGATCATTTTTTAGTAGATCTACAAGTTTGTAATAGACAGAGAGGGAACGGTTGTAGTCTTCTCTGAAAGAATATAGCCTCATTATGTCCCTGTAATTCTTTTCATTGTATGGATCTTCCTTGAGCAATATGTTTGCATAAATTTCAATGTCACTAAGTCCTACAAAATTCATTTCCTCTTTCAGTTTTCTTTTGACTACTTTTATATATTCACTCT
>CAZFYP010000031.1:0-19794 GCA_964523535.1 uncultured Clostridia bacterium | reverse complement strand
CATTATGAATGCTGCAAGAATTGCCAGTTTTTTTCTCATGATTCACCTGCCTGTAGTTTTTATGGAATTTAAGAAAGCAGCCAGGCTGCTTTCTTGATTAACCTTATATACTTATACCCTGTCAATCAATCCATAAACATATTCTGCTATTTCATTGTGTTTCTTTTGAGAAATATCTTTGTCTGCATCCACTGCAGAATAATAGATCTTTATCTTTGGCTCTGTACCCGACGGTCTTAGAACGAACCATGATCCGTCTTCCAGTACGTATTTAAGTACATTTGACTTAGGAAGTTGTATCTTTTCCTGGCTGCCGTCAGCGAACCTTTTGATTCCTGTCTTATAGTCGCTTGTAGAGGCAAGCTTCAAGCTTCCTATTGAATCTATTTCAGTATTCCTAAACCAGTCCATAATTTCAAGAATCTTCTGGCTTCCTTCCATTCCTTCCAGTGTAATGGACTTGAGTCCTTCCTTATAGTATCCGTGTGTCTTGTAGAGTCTTTCAAGCTCATCAAGGATATTGGATCCCTTTTTCTTGTAGTAGGCTGCCATTTCACATGCCATCATTGATGCAGTAACGGCATCCTTGTCTCTTGCCAACGTTCCTATAAGGTAACCTATGGATTCCTCAAATCCGAATATATATTTCTTCTCACCGCTGATTTCATATTCCTCTATCTTCTCGCCGATGAATTTAAATCCTGTTAGTGTGTCCATGCATTCCGCACCGTAGTATTCGCCTACAGCCCTTCCAAGCTCGCTTGTCACTATAGTCTTAACTACGAGGGCATTGTCGGGCAGTGTTCCATTTTCTTTCATCTTGTTTAGTATATAATCCATGAGAAGGGCTCCAACCTGGTTTCCGCTTAGAAGGATATAGTCGCCCGCCTTGCCTTTCACCGCCATACCTACTCTGTCACAGTCCGGGTCATTGGCTATTATTATATCAGCATCAACTTGGTCAGCCTTCTTGTAGGCAAGTTCAAATGCCTTTTCGTCTTCAGGATTTGGATAATTGACTGTAGGGAAGGTAGGATCAGGTATTGTTTGCTCTTCCACAAGAGAAACAGCAGTGAATCCCCTCTCCTCCAAGGCCCTTCTGACAAGCTTGTTACCTGCTCCGTGAAGAGGGGTATATACAATCTTTATATCCTTGTCTATATCTTCAGAAAGTCTATTCTTCATGACAGCTTCCATGAAAGAGTCGTCCATGGACTTGTCAAGTTCTACAATCATTCCGCTTTCAAGGGCCTGATCCATAGCCATGGTCGTAATATCCTTGAATTCGATTTTTTCTATTTCATCAATAAGGTCCTCTGCCATTTCAGGAAGCATCTGACATCCATAGTTCCAGTATGTCTTGTATCCATTATACTCTGGAGGATTGTGACTTGCGGTTATTACTATTCCCGCACTTGCTCCAAGCTCCCTTACTGCAAATGAAAGTTCAGGAGTAGGTCTCAATTCATCAAAAATATATGTCTTTATTCCCGATGCAGCTAGGACCCTTGCTGCTATTTCAGTGAAGTATCTTGAATTATTTCTGGAATCATGTGCTATTACACAAGACTTTTGTCCCTGAGCATTCTTCTCAATGAAGTTGGCCAGTCCCTGGGTTGCCTTGCTGATAATATGCTTGTTCATCCTGTTTGTACCTGCACCCATGATTCCTCTCATGCCGCCTGTGCCGAATTCCAGATTCTTGTGGAACCTTTCCATTATTTCCTTTTCATCCCCGGCTATTGTTTTCAGTTCTTCCTTGATGTCATCAGCTATGCATGAACTGGTCAGCCATTCCTGGTATCTTTCTTTGTAATCCATTTTATTACCCCCGTAATGTATTTTTTAGGTATTCCATGAATTCATCCTTAAGGTCATCCCTTCTAAGGGCCTCCTCGACAGTTGCCTTCAAGAATCCCATCCTGTCACCAACATCATACCTTGTGCCCTTGAAGGTATATGCATACATCTTTTCTCTAAGGGCAAGCTCCCTAAGTGCATCTGTAAGCTGTATCTCTCCACCTGCACCGGGTCTGGTATTTTTCAAAATATTAAATATTTCAGGATTTATCACATACCTTCCAAGTATGGCTATATTTGTAGGAGCCTCATCCATGGAAGGCTTTTCAACAAGATCAATGACACTGTGCATGTCCCCGCTTATCCTGTCGCCTGAAACTATGCCGTATTTGCTTACATCCTCAGGAGCCACTTCTTGTACTCCAAGAATGCTACCGCCATATTCGTTGTATTTTTCTATAAGCTGTCTCAAGCAGGGAACTTCCGCATGGACCAGGTCGTCTCCCAGCAATACTGCCACAGGTTCTCCACCTGCAAAGGACTCGGCGCAGCCTATGGCATGACCAAGACCCTTTGGAGCCTTCTGCCTGACATACTGTATCTTAACCATGTCGGATATTTCTCTTACCACCTTGAGCATATCCAACTTTCCATTCTTTTCAAGGGTGTCTTCAAGCTCGTATGACATGTCAAAATGGTCCTCTATGGTCACCTTGTTTCTTCCGGTAATTATAAGTATTTCCTCTATGCCTGATGCAACAGCCTCTTCCACAATGTGTTGTATGGTGGGCTTGTCCACAATAGGCAGCATTTCCTTAGGCTGCGCCTTTGTTGCAGGCAAAAACCTTGTACCAAGACCTGCAGCCGGTATGATTGCTTTTCTGACTCTCACATGGTCCTCCTTGCTGTTGCCTCAATGGTGATTATATTGACAAATATCCTTAAAATCATCCACAGGGTCATGTAAATAATAACCATATTTGCAGAAAGCAAATATGGTTATTGATTATTGGTCGATTATTAGTATCTCTTTCTTTCGTCTGTAATGAGTGAATTTGAATAAATATCTATATTTTCAAGGGCCTTTCCTGTACCAAGAGCTACACACGATATTGCTTCGTCTGCAATATATACAGGTACTCCAGTTCTCTTTGCTATAAGCTTGTGAAGTCCCTGAAGTAGGCATCCTCCACCCGTCATTATTATACCCTTCTCACTGATGTCGGCAGCAAGTTCAGGCGGTGTTCTCTCAAGTACAGAGTGAACTGCATCGGCAATGGCCATAACAGTCTCTTCAAGTGCTTCAAGCATATCTGTAGAAGATATTGTAAGATTCTTTGGAAGTCCTGTAACAAGGTTACGGCCTCTTACTTCTACGAATTTTTCCTCTTCTTCAGGGAAGGCAGCACCTATTTGTATCTTAAGTTCCTCGGCACTTCTAAGACCTATCATAACATTGTATTTCTTTCTTATGTATCTTACTATTGCCTCGTCAAACTTGTCTCCAGCAATCTTGATTGACTTGGATACAACAATTCCTCCAAGTGAAAGAACTGCAACATCAGTAGTTCCGCCACCCATGTCTATGATCATGCTTCCCTGTGGCTTTGAGAGGTCGATTCCAGCACCGATTGCTGCAGCTACAGGCTCTTCAATAAGATAAGTCTTGTGAGCTCCAGCTTGGTTACAGGCATCTATTACTGCTCTCTTTTCAACTTCTGTAACTCCACTTGGCACACATACTATTACTCTAGGCTTGAATACTACGCTTCCCAAAGCTTTCTTTATGAAGTACTTGAGCATTTTTTCAGTTATATCAAAGTCGGATATTACACCGTCTCTCAATGGTCTTATTGCAACAATATTTCCAGGAGTTCTACCAAGCATCATTCTAGCTTCTTCTCCAACAGCTAAAATCTTGTTGTTGTTTCTATCAATTGCAACTACAGAAGGCTCCTGCAGTACAATTTCCTTTCCTCTTATATATACAAGTACTGAAGCAGTACCCAGGTCAATACCCATGTCAGATCTAAATCCCATTCTATTCCTCCGTTTTATTCATACTTTTATATTAGTTCCAATGTCATAGTCTGTCTGTCAATTTCTAAATAATATCCGGCATTCGATAAATTAATTTTTCCAAGCTACATGAAACTCTATAGACTTTTTCAACATTGAAATTATACCCATCATTTTATTATACAATATTATGAGTATTTTTAAAGCTTTTATTTTACTTTTTCCCCTAATTTTAAGCCTGTTTCAGTAATTGCTATACCGCCCTTGGCTGTTTCCTTGAAATTTTGATGCATTCCAAGGCCCACATTGTACATTGCCTCCACCACTTGGTCAAAAGGTACTATGGATTCAACACCCGAAAGAGCCATATCTGCAGATATCATGGCATTGACAACTCCCGATGCATTTCTCTTTGAACATGGAGATTCAACAAGGCCTCCTATGGGGTCACAAATGAGACCCATAATATTTTTAAGGGCTATGGCAGCTCCGTGGAGAGACTGGTCAGGACTCCCGCCCCTCAGTTCCACTATTGCTGCTGCAGCCATGGCAGCAGCAGCACCGCACTCAGCCTGACATCCTCCCTCTGCTCCAGAAACAGTTGCATTCTCGGATATTATCTTTCCAATCCCCGATGATACAAGTAATCCCTTGAGAAGACTTTGTCTTTCAAGACTGAACTTTTCCCCTACAGTGAGTATTGCAGCAGGTATTATTCCACAGGACCCTGCTGTTGGAGCAGCACAGATTTTGCCCATGGATGCATTGTATTCAGAACATGCAAAAGCCCTTGCCATTGCCTTGATTATCCATTCTCCAGCTACAGTATCTCCTGCCATTAGATATTCCATCATCTTCATTCCCTCTCCCCCTATAAGCCCTCCAAGGGTCTTTACGGGATTGGTCAAGGAGTATGATGATGAATTTTCCATTATGGTAAGGACTTCGTCCAGACGACTTATAACACCTTGCCTGTCCACATTTGTATTTGCCATTTCCTCAATGAGTACAATTTCCGATATGGAAAGGTTCTTGTCCCCGCAAAGCTTTATTAGTTTCTTTCCGCTGTTATACATTTTCAGCCTCCTTTACAGGTTTTATAACTATCAATGATATCATTTCATCAAGATTCCTAATGGCCTCAACTACTGAAAATGCTACATTCTCATCTGTCTCAATAATCATGGAAGCTTCCTTCATGTCGTCATTTCTTCTAACCTTCATGTTTCCTATGTTAACATTGTTGACAGCTAGGAGGGTTGTCACCTTGCTTATTATTCCCTTTTTATCCACATGCTTGGTTATCACGGTATAGTATTCCCCTGTAATCTCAACATCAAATCCGTTGATTTCAGTCACCATGACAGCACCACCACCAAGAGAGGCTCCAGTTACGGTGACAAGACTTCCATCACTTCTAGTAATATGGAATCTTGCTGTATTGGGATGGGCTCCCCTGATTTCAATTGTTTGGAATTCTATTTCCACCCCTGCCTTTTGGGCTGCCTGCAGTGAATTCCTTAAACATTCGTCATAGGGTTCCATTCCAAGTATTCCAGCCGCCAATGCCTTTTCAGTACCATGTCCCTTGGCTGTCTGGGCAAAAGAACCATGCAGATATATCCTTACACTTTTTATATCTTTTTCGGCTGCATATCTTGCTATTTTCCCAAGTCTTGCAGCTCCTGCAGTATGGGAACTTGACGGACCTATCATTACAGGTCCCAAGACATCAAAAATCGAATTTATTCTTTTCATTTGTTTTCCTTTCACTTGCATTTAATACTTCTACATTATAACAGATTTATTATTTATTTTCCCTTAATGAAAGCAAATTTATACAATTTTTCACCAATTATACAGATATCCAGATAAGCAGCAATTAATTATCCTTATACATCCAAATTGTATAAATCCTCTATCAAAACTTTACATATTATATACATGGCCATCCTTTGACGAAAACACTTCCATATGGTATAATGTATACACTATTCAAAAACTATCTAGATTTTCTATTCTTTTATTCACAATTCTGTTAATAATCAATAGGTTAGTAAACAAATAGTTAAATCACGGTTTTTATCAACCGTTTATTTATTATACTGATTTGTCGTCAAACCAGTTTTTGGCGTGCAAATTAAAACTATCAAAAAGGAGTGATATATTGATGTTGTCTTGGAAAGATTTATTGAAAGATAACGTTGTTAGCATTGAGGACTTGGACAAGGTACTGAACATGTCACCCGAGGAAAAGGAAGACCTGATCAAAGTTGCCAAAAGGCACCCTATGAGAATCCCCAAGTATTATTTTGACCTTATCGACTGGGAAGATGAAAACGACCCAATCAGAAAACTTGCAGTTCCAGATGGAATGGAATTAAATGCTGCAGGAGACTATGATACCAGCGGTGAGTCAACAAATACCAAAATGCCAGGATTACAACACAAGTACGGAACTACTGCATTGGTTCTTTCAACTAATGTATGTTTTATGTATTGCAGACACTGTTTCAGAAAAAGAATGGTTGGTTACTCGGCAGAGGAAATAAACAACAGACTAGAAGAAGCCGCAGACTATATCAGCAGCCACAAACAGGTAAACAACGTTCTAATAACTGGTGGAGATGCATTTGCGCTGACAAACAGCACCATCAAGGAATATCTGAAAAAGCTTACTGAAATCGAACATCTTGATTTTATAAGATTCGGAACCAGGGTTCCTGTTGTTTTCCCACAAAGAATCTATATGGATGAAGAACTTCTAAGCATACTCAAGGAGTACGGCAAGAAGAAGGAAATCATCGTAATCAGTCAGTTCAACCATCCAAAGGAACTTACTGAAGAAGCAAGAAAGGGAGTAAAAGCATTAAAAGATGTAGGAGTGACAGTAAGAAACCAGACTGTACTTCTTAAGGGAATCAATGATGATGCAGATACCTTGTCCACCCTCCTCAATAAGCTAACAGGCATAGGAGTACATCCATATTATGTATTCCAGTGCAGACCGGTAAAATTTGTAAAAGAGCATTTCCAAGTTCCTCTTTCTCAAGGAATTGATATAATATCGGAAGCAAAGAAAAACCTTAACGGACTGGGCAAAGGCTTCAGATATGCCATGTCCCACCCAAGAGGAAAGATCGAAATCTTCGGCAAGACTGAAGGAAAAATCATATTCAAGTTCCACCAGAACAAGTATGAAGAAGATTCAGATAGACTCTTCATGAGAGAAATCGACGAAGAAGCAAGGTGGCTCGATTCAGACTTGAACCTTATTCATTAATCAACTCTAGCCATAGAGTTGGACCTTGAGAAAAAGAATGAAACAGGATTAGCATAATGTTAATCCTGTTTTTTGTATATTTAGCAGATATGTATAAAGCCTTGAAGCCTTGGCTTTATGCTTTTGATGTAAACTTTCTACACCCTTGAATGTCTACTATGTCGGCAGGGCGACCTAGCTGCTTTACCCTACCTAATAAAGTTTCGCAAATTATTTATTTTAATTAATTAAAGAAATATATAGCCATAAAAACTTTGCAATAAAATTAAGTGGGTTAATTGCTTATTTAGTCTTGACAGAAGAAATCATTAGTGTATAATTATAGGAAATTCTTAAAATTTATAAGCCAGGAGGCAACCATGATAAGAGCAGGAATAATAGGATCCACAGGGTATGCCGGTCAGGAACTGGTAAGGTTGCTGCACCACCACCCAGAAGTGGATATAAGCTTTGTATCTTCAAAATCATACTCAGAAAATGAATACAGCCAAGTCTTCGGAAACTTCTATGAAGTTATGAATATAAAATGCATAAATACACCGGAAAACATTGAAGACCTTGATATAGATGTATTGTTTACCGCACTACCCCACGGAATTACTTCAGGCATGGTAAGCCAGAAGGCACTTGACAAGTTTAAGATAATAGACCTGGGAGCTGACTTCAGACTCAAAGATGTGGATGTATACGAAAAATGGTATACGGGACACATGGCAAAAGACCTTTTAAAAGATGCAGTATACGGTCTTTGCGAACTTAACAGAGAGTCCATAAAGAATACCAGCCTTCTTGCAAATCCTGGCTGCTATACAACATGCAGCATACTTGCAATGACTGCTTTGCTGAAGGAGAAACTCATCGACCCCACTTCAATAATTCTTGATGCAAAATCGGGAGTTACAGGAGCTGGAAGAGGCCTTAACCTTGGAACTCACTATACTGAATGCAACGAAAGCATAAAGGCATACAAGGTTGCCTCCCACAGACATACACCTGAAATAGAGGAACAGCTTTCCTACGCTGCAGGTCAAGACATACTTGTAAACTTCACCCCCCACCTGGTACCAATGAACAGGGGAATACTTGTCACCGCCTATGCAAACCTGGTTGATGGAGTTGAATACCAGGAAGCAAGAGAAGCATTTGAAAAGCATTACGGCAGCGAACAATTCATAAGAATCCTTCCACAGGGAGTGCAGGCCGAAACAAAATGGGTAAAGGGATCGAATTTTACAGATATAGGCTTTACAATTGACCAAAGAACCAATAGAATTATAGTAACGGCAGCCATCGACAACCTTATAAAGGGAGCCGCTGGCCAGGCCGTGCAAAATATGAATATAATGTTTGGATTAAGGGAAAACATGGGACTTGAATACTTGTCACCATTCCCCATCTAGGAGGACAAAATGAGAATTAATCACAATGGAGTTACTCAACCAAAAGGATTTACAGCCTGCGGAAGATATACAGGACTAAAGAACAAGAGAAGGGACCTTGCAATAATATTTTCTGAAGTACCTGCAAACTTTGCAGGAGTCTTCACTACAAATGTGGTAAAGGCGGCACCAGTTCTCAGAAACCTTGAAATAAGGGAAAAAGGTGGAAAGGTACAGGCGGTTGTAGTAAACAGTGGAAATGCCAATGCATGTACTGGAGAGCAGGGACTCATAGACAATCAGACAATGGCACAGACTCTTGCAGACACCTTCAAGATTGATGTTGATACAGTAGTTACAGCTTCAACAGGTGTCATAGGACTTCCCCTTCCCATAGACAAGATTGTTGCGGGAATCGAAAAATCGGCAACCTTCCTTACAGACGACAGACAGGGAGCAATCGATGCGTCAGCAGCCATAATGACTACGGATACCGTTCCAAAGGAAGTATCAGCATACTTCATGCTGGGTGATAAGGAAATAAACATTGGTGCCATGGCAAAGGGATCGGGAATGATTCATCCAAATATGGCCACCATGCTTGCCTTCGTGACTACTGATATAGCAATAAGCAATGAAATGCTGCAAAAGGCCATGTCAGAAAGTACCCTTGATTCATACAATATGATTTCAGTGGATGGAGACACCAGTACCAACGACATGGTGTCAATCATGGCAAATGGAATGGCCGGCAACGAAGAAATCACTGAAGAAAATGAAGATTACAAAAAATTCAAAGAAGCACTTCATGTAATAAACATGGAACTTGCAAAGATGATAGTAAAAGACGGCGAGGGAGCTACAAAGCTCCTTGAAGTCAAAATAAATGGCGCTAAGACAAAGGAAGATGCAAGAAAGATGTGCAAGTCCATAATTAACTCAAGCCTTGTTAAGACAGCCTTCTTTGGAGAGGATGCAAACTGGGGAAGAATCCTCTGCTCAATGGGATATTCGGGAGCTGACCTTGATCCGAACGGAGTATCACTTGCATTCAAGTCCAGGTTTGGAAGCATCAAGGTACTGGAGAACGGAGTTCCTCTTGCCTTCAATGAGGAAATTGCAGCAGAAGTACTCAAGGGATCTGCAATAGAAGTCCTCATTACCATGAAGGACGGAGATGCATCAATCATGGGATGGGGATGCGACATGTCATATGAATACGTAAGAATAAACGGAGACTATAGATCATAATGGAAAATCTCAAGATAAAATCACAGATACTGGTTGAGTCACTGCCCTATATACAAAAATTCCATGGCAAGACTATTGTAATCAAGTTCGGCGGGTCTACCATGAAGGACAAGGAATCCGAAGATTCCGTAATCAAGGACATAGTCCTTATGAAACTTGTTGGCATGAAGCCTGTCATAGTACACGGGGGCGGCAAGAACATCAACAAGATGCTCGAAAGGTTGAACATTGAGCCAAACTTCATAGAAGGTCTCAGGGTCACAGACAAGAAGACAATAGAAGTCGTCGAAATGGTACTGGCAGGAAAGATAAACAAGAATCTTGTAAACAAGATACAGCTTGAAAATGCAGAATCCGTAGGGATTTCAGGCAAGGACTGCAGGACACTGATGTGCAGGAAGAAGTATGCAAATGGTAAAGACATAGGCTATGTGGGAGAGATTGAGAAGGTCAACAATCATCTGCTCTGCTCTCTCATAAGTAACGATATAATCCCAGTTGTGGCCCCAATAGGCACTGATGTGGAGGGCAACACCTACAATATAAACGCGGACACGGCAGCCTCTGCAATTGCGGCTTCCCTTAAGGCGGAAAAGCTTATCTACCTGACTGATGTTGACGGCATATACAAAAACTTCCCCGACAAGGATTCACTTATCAGCAAGCTGTCCTTGACTTCCGCAAAGGAACTTCTTGAAGAAGAAACACTTACAGGTGGAATGATACCAAAGATTCAGAACTGCATAGAATCCCTGGAAAACGGAATACCCAACATCCACATGATAAACGGAAACATAGAACACAGCCTCCTCTTCGAGATTTTCACGGACATGGGCATAGGGACAATGTTTACGCAAAAATAAAGGAAAACAAGAACTGATTTAAAGAAAACACAATATAATAAAAGCCATAAGTTCATCAATCGTGAATTTATGGCTTTACTTCTGCCAAATTTTATACTTTTCTATATTTTCAAAATCACTGGTCCAGACCAGTCTCTCCAAGACCTCTCTTGCTTCCCTTGGGTTGATACTGACTAAGCAGTATGGCAGAGAAAATAACAGCAACTCCAATATACTGAAATGCATTAAGCCTCTCTCCAAGCATTATGAAGGCTCCTGTAAGGGCTGCCACCGGATTCAGGTTGTTGTATAGAGACAGTCTGGTACTTCCTATTTTCCCAGCACCCCACATCCATATGGCATTGGCGATTCCCATTCCTACTACACCGGCAAAGACCATGCCCATCCATCCTTCAAGAGGTATGGTTCCATAATCAAAGGCTAATATTTCCCTGAATGACAATACCAGAAAGACAATGGCTGACGGTATGGAAGCCACCGTAGTCATAACGATGGGATTGTGTTTAGCTACCTTCTTCTTTGACTCCACGGTGAAGAGACCGTAAGATATCTGGGCTGCAAGCACAAGAATGAATCCTAGAGGTGATACTCCACCACCACTTCTATTACCTGAAATCATGATAATTGCTACACCCAAAATGGACATTATGACACTAGCTACTGTCTTTCCACGCACCTTCTCATCGCCTGTAACCAGGTTGATAATGAGTACCGTAACCGGCAACATTCCAAAGATTATACCCGTTATTGAAGCAGTCAACATGCTTATGCCTATGGAATAGCATACCTGGAATATAATGAAGATAAACATGAGAAGCTTGGTATCCATGGCAACCTTCCACAGATTTTCCTGCCTGAGCCTGTTAGTCACCCTCAAAAAAAACATAAAGAAAACAAAGGCCATCATAAGCCTTATAAAGTTCATCATGAGGGGATTCACATACCTGTAGGCAATTTTCATAAATGAAGGATTAAGCCCCCATGCTATGGGAGATATAATAATTATGTATTTTGCATACCTATCTCTAAATTCACTCATATTTTCTCCTAAGATACAGTAGCTACGCTACGGTAGATGCGAAGCAGATAGTATCCGTAAGGGAAATCCACCTCGCAAGTAAAACACCAATGTTTCAAGGTGTTTTATATTTTGATTTTCCTGAAGCAAAAGAAGCAGCTTTGCTGCGTTAAATGCGCTAGCATTTACACCACTTTTATTGCATAAGATAAAGCGACTATGTATCATAGCCGCTAATCATCATTGATATCTAATTATGATATTTGATATGACTGTGAAAGTCAATGCAAATATCGATTTACACATATACCTTTTCAATGTAATCCGATGTAAATGCCTTTAGAAGGCTTCCGTATGAAAGTTTGAACTTGAGTGTATCACCCAGCTTGTATCCATCACCTGTAGCCGACATGTCAAGGATAAGGTGGTCCGAACTTGCTCCAATTATATCTATCTTTTCATCCAAAGATGTAAGGCCTTCAGGATCTATATCCTGTCTTCCTACTGCACAAATTGCCCTTTTCATGATTCCCTTGTCCTCAAAGGTAGGATGATTGCCGAAGGCATCCATTCCAAGTTCTCCTATTGGCAGTGACGGCTTTTCCTTAAGCTCAATTATCTGTGCTTCAAGTATGAAGGTATCGTCATGGGTCTCGGGAATTCTGTTTCCATAGGTAGTTTCCCTTCCAAGAACAAAAGCTTCTCCTATTCTCAGCATGTTGACTTCTTCAGGCAGCCTGTCTTCATCTATTAAATAAAGGGAGCTAGAATTCCCTCCCGATACAAGATCGATTTTAGTATCATATTTCTTTTCTATCTGATTCTTGAGACTTACCAGCTTGTTAAGGTTCTTTTCTGAAGGAAGTACACCACCGTAGCAGGTAAGGTTAGTTCCAAGACCCTTAAGCTGTATGTTTTTAAGATCAAGTATCTTTCCTGCAGTCTTAACAAGTTCATTTTCATCGAATATACCTTCACGAAGGTCTCCAAGGTCAGCCATAAGAATAATCTTGTGCGTCTTGCCCTGTTGACCGGCAGCCTTGTCAATTGCCTCGATTGTTTCGTATTCCGAATTGAGGGAAACATCACAGTATTTTACTATGTCTTCAACTTCAGACATCATGGGAAGTCTAAGCATGTACTTCTGGATTTCAAGTTCTTCAAACTTCTTGAGATTCTGAATTCTTGAATCCGCAAGATAGGTAACTCCGCCGTTTATCATTGCATCGGTAATCTTCCTGTCTGCACAGAAGACCTTGGTAACTCCTGCAACCCAGATATTTCTTGCAGAACACTTGCTTGATATTACATCAACATTTTCTTCAATTTTCTTTAAATCTATCAATATTCTTGGATACATTATTACCTGCCTTTTCCTATGCTTCCTTTGCTGCTTTATTGGTCAGCAGACAGCTTGATGCAAGCTGAAGTGAATTTTCCATTAAAGCAAAGGCAGCTTGGGGATATTCTTTTGACATTACACCAAGGGATGCCATGATATAGTCGTTGTCTATGAGGATTTCAACATCATCGTTTGGATACATCTCGTTTCCCTTGCCGCTTGCCAAAGCGTCTTTAATAATTTTAACCCTATTTGGCAGTCTTGTCAAAGCCCCTCCCGTACAAACTATATATTGTATGCTTGTCAGGTCTTTTCCTTCGGCTATTTTTTTTCTTCCTGAGGATGAATAAAGGTCCCTGAATTTTCCTGCATGTCTTAAAAGGGAAGTGCAAACCGCTTTTTCTGTCAATACTTCAACAAATTCCTTTTGTCTGTCGTCTTTTGGTATAGGCATATGCCTGTCTATTAGCATTTCAACTTCGCCTGTACTTGTCTTCATTTTCTTTGCTATGTTTTCAAGGCCTTCCAGTTCCACTATGTTTCTCATGTTGACATAAACTCCAAGGTCGCCTTCAACAGTCCTCTTGGCCTTAGGCTCTGGACTGATAAGAATTCTGTTTATTTCCTCTGAACCATCAGTAACAGAGTGTACATCTGTTGTAGCCCCTCCAACATCAAAGGTTACAAGGTCACCGATTTTTTCATACAAGAGCTGGGATGCAAGCATTACTGCTCCGGGAGTAGGCACTATGGCACCGTTTACCAGGTCCCTTACCTTTTCCATTCCCGCTGCATGAATAATGTGCTTTTCAAACACATCCTGAATTACCGCCCTGGTGGGCACTATATTCAGCTGGTCAATCTTAGGATATACATTGTCCACTATGAAGACTTCTATTCCTGCTTCTTGAAAAATTTCCTTGATTTCTTCCTGGTTTTCAATATTTCCTGCATAGATTACAGGTACATCAAGACCAAGTTCTGCAATTATTTCAGCATTATAAATAGCTGTATCCCTCTCTCCGTAGTCAACTCCACCGGCTAGAAGGATTATGTTTGGTTTTATTTCTTTGATTTTCTTTATTTCCATTCTTCTCAGCTTGCCGGAAGTAACCATGTGTATGTTTGCACCGGCACCAAGGGCCGCCTCTCTTGCAGCCTTTACAGTCATGTCATGGACAAGACCGTGAACAGTCATTTTAAGGCCTCCTGCAGCAGAAGATGTGGCAAGGAATCTGTCATAACTTAGGTCCTTTACTCCAAGGCTTTTCTTCATGCTTCCAAGGGCCTGTGTAAGGCCAATGTTTACATCACCTTCGTAAACACTTGTAGGAGCCTGTCCCTGCCCGACAAAAATCGGGCAAGAACCTCCTATATTGTTAAATCCATTTATTACAGTAGTAGTAGATCCTATTTCAGCAACTAATACATCAATCTTCATTTTGCATTTCCTTCCTTTTTTTAACAAGGAATGTTGCAACATGAGCTCCTTTCGTTCCTCTTCCAAATCCTGCGTCAACACCGTTTTGTACAGCGATTTCAGGAGTTACCTGTGTTCCACCACAAGCGATCATTACTTTGTCTCTGATTCCTTTTTCTATGCAAAGGTCAGCGATTCTTTTCATGTTCTTGTAGTGGACATCGTCGTGACTTATGATTGTTGAAGCAAGGATTCCGTCTGCATTAAGCTCTATTGCAGCATCCACAAGCTTCTCTACGGCCACTGATGTTCCAAGATATTCAACATCGATACCGAATTTCTCTATTCCACCATGCTTGATGTCTATGATTTCCCTAAGACCAACTGAATGCTCGTCCTGGCCAATTGTGCCGGCTACAAGCTTCATTGGTCTTGCTTCGATTTCGTCCCAAAGCTCTTCGAATCCCATAACTTCCTGCTCTTCAGGTATATCTAGTGTAGATATATCTATATCCATGTCTATTTTACCCTTAAGCTGAACTCTAATTCCTTCAGTCGGGTGAAGAACCTCTGCATGGATAACCTCAGGCTCTACCATGTTCATTTTCTTAGCTATTTCTATAGCTGCAAATTCAGCAACTCTCTTTGTTGTTGGAAGAACAAGCTCAAGAACCACTGTTCCATCAGCAAGCCACTCCATTTCAGGCTTAACCATGTTTGAGTTTCTGTATTTCTCGCTTTCATCCATTCTAAGGTACACATTGTCGTTTTCGTCCAGCTCGTCTATGAAGATTATCTTGTCAGGCTTTTCGAATGTACATCCGTCGATAAGTGCAGCAGGATCTTCAGGATTTCCACCATATTGCTCTACGTTGTTGTTTCCGTAGTGGGCAGTTACAGGTGCCATGTAGTCCTCGTCTCTCTGGAATACAGTTCCTACTCCAAGTCCGCCTTCTATCATTCTTCCTATTCCATCACCGTTTCTCTCAGGATACATTCCTGAATCGATGAAGAATCCTTTTTCAACTGCTTCGTAGTATCCGCCAACTTCAAGTAGCTCTTCGAAGTAAAGTACAGCTCTTTCCTTAAGCTCTCTAACTTTTGTTGGAAGGAATCCTTCTGTCTTAAGCTCAACCATTTCCATAAGTCCGTCAAGTCCAACAAGAGTCTGCTTTGCATTGTCGCAAGCCTCTATGTTGTATATGTGCCAAGGCACATTTCTTCCTTCGTCAGGAGTGATTGTAGACTGGATGTCGGCTCTTGTAAGTTTTGAAATTACCATGTTGAGAACGTGTGATACAGATGCCTCTCTTGATGATGAAGTTATGTATTTTGTGTTCTGCTGAGCTCTCATCTTGTACTCGCTGAAAAGATCTCTAAGTGCTACTGCATATGGCAAGTCATATTTTGTACAAGGAATAGGTGCTGATGTTGGAGGTACTGTTGAAAGACAGATATTCTCCTTCTTCATTCCTACAAGATAAGAGAAAATGGAGTTGATAGCGTGCTGAACCATAAGCTCAGGCATAACCTTCCATGCATCCCTTGCAGTTGCATTGGCATTGTGGGCACCGTCGATTTGAGCGATGTCTGCCCATGTCATTACTTTCTTGGACTCAGCCGCATCAACAAAAGATCTTACCATGTTGATATTTCTGTAAAGTACATTGTATTGAGGATCCTGGTGAGCTCCGTTTACGCCTTCCTCTGCGAACATTACTGCAATATCAGGACCTGCAACACCCGATACATATGAGTGGTAGTTTATTGGTCTTCCCACTTCGTCTTCTATCATGTCAAGAGCCTTTCTTTGAGCTCTTACTTGTTTTCTAGTTACAGGGATACCGCCTATACCTTGGGGAGATCCTTCTATAAGACCATCGTAGTGAGACTGTCCTGCAGTTCTGATAACCATTATATGGTCAGCACCGTGCCATGCAGCCATTCTCATTCTTCTGATGTCGTCTTCGAATCTTCCTGAAGCTATTTCAGTAGTGATTACTTCCTGTGGCTGTGGATCAAGATTCTCAAAATACTGAACAGCTGCAGGTATACCTATTGAATTCTTAAGAGGCTTTGAACAGTCTGAATAAGTATGTCCACCCATTTCAAGATTTTCGACCTTTTCTCTCCAAGTCCAGCCTCTTCTTCTCGGTCTGTAGTTTTCAAGGTCATTAAGGATTTCCCTTATGTCCATTTTCTCGTTTATATCTATCTTCTTATTTTTTGTTTCCTTCAACATTACTTCTGTCCTCCCTTGAATATTTCCACTGCGTCATCCCAGTGTTTTCCATCGATCATTTCAAGTCCTGCCTGTCTAACAGAAATATTCTTTTCCTTAGCTATTCTGTAAACAACATGGCCTGCGCCCTTGCCCATAAGTCCTCTTTCCATTACTCCATTGACTATAGGTTGTGCCTCGATGCTTGAGAATCCCATTCTTAAAAGAACCGATCTCTCTATTGACGGTGTAGTGTAAGTTTTCGCCATATCCAAAAGTGGGTTTACTGCTTCTTCTGCTAGCTGCCAGAATTTATCCTTTAAGTCTGCGTCACTTAATCCTGCAATATGTGCTCTTCTAGTAGTAAAATCATCTTCTCTCTTCAAATAACCTTTCATATAACCTTATCCTTTCTTTGGCAATTTATTAATTGCTGATTTATATTTCTTCCAGTATTTTGGAAATGTATACTTTTGTTGACTTTGTATCTTGAGCCAGGAATTCCATGTCCTCTTCTGTAGGGTTCTTCACTCCTGTGTTTTCAATACAGTTCTTAACGTATGATCTCTTCATCTTTAGTATGTCAAGATCTACTGCTTTTATCATTCCAGGATTATCCGGAAGTATTATATTAACACCGTTTTCTGAATCCTGTGGGTTTCCTCTTAATATTTCAATGCCATTTTCCTTGGCGAATGTAAGCTGTGGAAGTATGTGTTTTCCTGCTCCTGTGTACTCTGTTTCCTGAACTAGAATTATCTGGTCCTGGTCCATCTCCTGAGCCAGTGAGAATGCAGCTGTAAGTGATGTATTTCCAGCGGGTCCTCTTTCAAGTCCTTCAAGCTGAGCAAGCATTTCAGTTGTATAGAATACTTCTCCCTGCTTAACAGTTACATATCTGTCCATGTATCTCAAAGGTCTTCCTGCAGACCTTGGTACGTCTGATCTATCGGGCCATGTTGAGAATGGTATTCCAAATCCAGTATGTCCCGTTGTGAATGACTTCTTGTTGAACTGTGTGTCACTTGCCATGTGAAGTCCCTTAAGGTCAACACTTGCTCCTACAATTTCAACATCAGTAGCTCCGTACTTGTTAAGTCCCCTTGCTGTTCCAGTAAGGTTTCCTCCTCCTGCATTGGTAGCAACTACAGCATCAGGAAGTCTTCCTTCTTTTTCCATCATCTGCTCTGCTATTTCATATCCAAGAGTTTCAACTCCAGCTATTCCGAATGGAGTGTAGAGTGAAGCGTTGAAGTAACCAGTTTCTTCAAGAAGCTTAAGGAAGTGGTAGAAAAGCTCAGGTCCTACTGAAAGCTGAATAACTTCCGCTCCGTATGCCTCGCATTTTCTTGCCTTTTCAATGATTTCAGGCTGTCCTTTTCCCTTTGAATCGTAACATTCCTGAACAATTATACACTTAAGTCCTCTCATACATGCCTGTGATGCAACTGCAGCTCCGTAGTTTCCGCTTGTTGCAGCTATTACACCCTTGTATCCAAGTTTCTTTGCATTGTATACGCTTATTGCCGCTCTTCTTGCCTTGAAAGATCCAGAAGGATTTGATGCCTCGTCCTTAAGGAATATTCTTGCCCCTTTGCCCTCAGGCGCATATTTTCTTGCCAGTGCCGTAAAATTTTTCAGTTCCAGTATTGGAGTGTTGCCAACACCCGTCTCTCTCTGGATTTCTCTCATCTCTTCCAGGGTATACCCTGTTTCTTTCATCATTCTTTCAAAGTCGAATGCTATGGATCCAGATTCGAAATCTGCATAGTCTATGCCGACTGAAGCCTTCATTATCTCGGCTTTTCTGTCCATTACTGCTTGATAACTCATGTCCATATTAGTCGTTTTCATTCTACTCACCTTCCTCTAGAAGCTCTCTTGCCTGTCTTCCAATATATAAAAGTTCAGGTATGCATATTCCATAATTATGGTCATAAGCAGGGTTTATCTCAATCAATTCACCCTCGATTTTTCTGCCTATATAAGTTTCAACTCTTACCTTGTCTCCAATTTCCGCCTGGTCATCAAGCAAGAATCCCTTGTTCCACATTTCAAGAGGTACAATCTTTGTATCATCAGGCACCTGAGGTGCTCTTTCATCTGATGTAAGAACTATGTCGTAAATTCTTACCCAGTCTCCCTTAATTGCTTTCATATTCAATTTCTCCTTACTTTATATATTCTCTGAAATCTCCCATTATTGCTCTTGGTACTGGAAGGTCTATCATTGTCTTAAGTCCTGCATCTGCATTTATTACTAGAGGAATCATGTTTACACACATTGCGATTGTTCCTAGTCCGCCTTCAACCTCTGGTGTGATTGACATGTTTACTTCTGGTGTTCCCTTGATAGTGATGTAGTCTCCAGTGTTTACTCCAACTTGCTCAGGCTCGATTTGTTGTGGGTGAATCATGTTAATCTTAACCTGGCCGTCAACATATCCCTGTCCAGTCATGTTTACTCCGGCTACATCTCCTGCAGCTGCGAATCCGTAAGGTGACTTTCTGTCTACGTCTGTAGCTATTGGCTTCATTTGTTGCTCAAACTTGTCAACTTTCCAACCCATTGCATCAGCTATCATTCCTACCGACTCTGCAAATCCAACGTGTCCTGCCATTGTTCCTTCTTCAACTTCTTTGTTGAATTTATCAACCGGCATTCCAACTCCCTGCTCTTCCATAACTGCAGGTCCGAATGGAGAAAGGCTGTTTACTCTCTTGGCTTCCAAAGAATCAACATTTGTCATACATCCTGTAAGGCATACAACCAACAGGTCCATGATTAGTCCCGGATTGATTCCTGTTCCTAGTACTGATACTCCGTTTGCAAGTGCAATCTTGTCTATCTCTTTAGCCAGCTCAGGCTCTTGTGCTTGTGGATAAGCCATTTCTTCTGCTGTAGATATAACATTGATTTTTTGTTCCAATACATATTTAATCTTAGGAAATGCTTTCTTAGTGAAAGAATCCGTAGCTATAAGACAAAGGTCACAAGATCCTTCATATACTACATCTTCGATTTTGTCCTTGATCATAGCATCAGGTCTTCCTGCCTGGTCAACCTCAAGTACATCGTACATGTTCTTGCCAACTCTGTCAGGATGCATGTCGCATACGCCTACAACTTCTACACCTTTTTTAGTAGCTAGCATTCTTGCCATTCCGCTTCCCATTGCTCCGAATCCCCATATTGCT
>CAZFYP010000030.1:0-20216 GCA_964523535.1 uncultured Clostridia bacterium | reverse complement strand
AGGAGAAAATATGCAGAAACTTAATGATTTGAGACTTGCGGTTTTAATAGATGCGGACAATGTCCCATCGAAAAAGATTACAGAAATGATTGAAGAGATAGCAATCTATGGTACTCCTACTTTTAAGAGAATATATGGAGACTGGACCAAACCAAACCTTTCCGGATGGAAAAAAGTGCTTCTGAAGAATGCCATTACTCCAATACAGCAGTACAGCTATACTACAGGAAAGAATTCAAGTGATTCGGCTCTAATTATAGATGCAATGGACATACTCTATTCAAACAAGGTAGATGGATTTTGCATAGTTTCAAGTGACAGTGACTTTACAAGGCTTGCTATAAGGCTTAGGGAAGCAGGAATGAAGGTGATAGGAATCGGTGAGAAAAAAACGCCGGAGCCTTTTATTATTGCCTGTGACAAGTTTATATATATTGAAGTTTTGCAGAAGAATGAACAGCCTGAGGAACAGGTTGAAGCGCCTGTGGAGATTGAAGAAGTGGAAAAGCCTACTGCCAAGTCAAGGAAGAAGTCAAACAGAAACAGAATACCTGATAATATAATAAAGCTTGTCAAAAATACAACTGAAAGTGTTGCCGATGATGATGGTTGGGCTTTTTTGGGAGATGTTGGTAACATGCTGCTGAAGAAAAGACCTGATTTCGACCCTAGGAACTACGGATACCAGAAGCTTTCACATCTGATAAAGAGCATCAGAACAATTGAGGTGGATCAGAGAGAAAGTGGAAACAAATATGTCAAGCACATATTTATCAGGAACAAGGGATAGGACTGCAATACAACATGGAAAATGTCTTGAAGAAACGTATAAAAAAAATTATTAAAATAGTATGGATTTCAATTGCAGTTTTGATAGTCTTAATCCTTTTTTCCTATTACAGTGTGGAATTCAGGACAAACAGCAGGGTATATGACGATATTGATGAATTACCATACAACAAAGTGGGCCTGGTTCTTGGAACCACCAAATATGTATATGGCAGTGCTCTTAATCCATATTATATCAACAGAATAGATGCTGCTGCGGAGCTCTTCTTTACAGGTAAGGTTGAATTTTTGTTAGTCAGCGGTGACAATAGTGTAATTGAATACAATGAACCCGTGAAAATGAAGACAGACCTTATTGAAAAGGGAATTCCCGAGGAAAAGATTTTTCTTGATTATGCAGGCTTCAGAACTCTTGATTCAATAGTTAGAAGCAGGGAGATTTTTGGACAGGAAAAGATTACTGTAATATCACAGGAGTTTCATAACGAGAGAGCTGTTTTTATAGCCCTTAGCAAGGATATTGATGCTGTAGGCTACAATGCAGTGGATGTTAGTCGTACAGGGGGATTAAAAACCAATATAAGAGAAGTATTTGCAAGGGTTAAGATGATGATTGATCTTGCTCTGGGAATCCAGCCTAAATTTTTAGGAGAAAAAATAATTATTGAATAGATAATAGAAATGGAGACAAAATGAAAATAGGGATATTTGATTCAGGAGTCGGAGGGCTTACGGTATTGAATACAGCCATGAAGATAATTCCTGATGCTGAATACATATATTATGCTGATCTTGACAATGTTCCTTATGGAACAAGGGAAAAAGATGAAGTTAGAAACCTGACATATGAAGCAGTTGAATTTCTTAGGGGAAAGGGAGCGGAAGCTGTTGTTATAGCATGCAATACTGCTACAAGCACTTCTGTTGAGAAATTAAGAAAAAGTTTTGATATGCCAATTATAGGAATGGAACCGGCTATAAAGCCTGCCATTGAGAATTCAGACAGAAGAAAAGTCCTTGTAATGGCCACTGAACTGACTCTCAAGGAAGAAAAATTCAAGAATCTTGTAAGCAGACTTAATGGGGATAATATCATAGAAGCACTGCCTATGCCTGAACTTGTGGAAAAGGCAGAAAATTTTGATTTCAATCATGAAAATATTGAGAGCCTTTTCAAAAGAAAACTGGAAAACTATGATTTGGATGAATTTTCTGCAATTGTTTTGGGATGTACCCATTTCATATATTTCAAGAATGTTTTGGAAAAAATAGTAAATGAAGGCATTTCTGTAATAGATGGAAACATAGGTACGGTAAATCATTTGTTGAGAACCATTAAAGAACATGACATATATGAGAAAACCTGTGGAAGTGTAGAGTATTACATTTCCGGGAGAAAGGCTGAAGATAGAAATTTCGTAAAATATTTGAATCACTTGAATAAAAACAATATCTGAGGAGGAGCATTATGAAGACATTAATACTTTTAGGAAGTCCAAGACCCATGGGAAACACCGCAAAAATGGGAGAATGGCTGGCAGAGGCAGCAAAGGAAAGGGATATAGATACTGAGATGGTTTATTTGAATACAATGAGTATAAAACCTTGCCAGGCTTGCGGTGTATGTCACATGCCCGGTATGGGGGAATGCATAGTAGAAGATGACATGAAGGAAGTGTATGAAAAAATCAATGAATCTCATTGTATAATATTTGCAAGCCCCGTCTATTTCTTTAATTTGACAGCACAGATAAAAGCTGTAATAGACAGGTTCTATGCATTTGGGCCGGATTATAAAAAAGCCTTTGAGGGTAAGAAATTCGGTTTGATCATGTCCTATGGCGATGATAACCTTGAAGTGTCTGGCGGCAAGAATGCAGTTGGTTCATTTAATGACATGGCTGCCTATCTTGGTGTTGAAAATCTGGGGGTTGTACATTGTCAGGGTTTTGAACCAGGAGAACTTGAAAAGAACAAGGATGTAAAGGCAGAATGCCAGGCAATGGCAGCAAAAATTTAACAGGTAGGGTGAGGATATGAGCGACAAGACAATTAAGGTTTCAAAAAATGGTCCTCTCATTGTTAAAAATGTAGATTGTTTTATAGATGGAAACGGTAATAAAATTAAAAGTCGTGAAATTATGTCTCTTTGCAGATGTGGAAAAACAAAAAATCCACCATACTGTGACGGAAGCCACAATGAAGGATTTGATGATGGCAAGGCTGAAAACAGATGTCAAGACAGAGTGGATGTATACAGGAGTAAGAGGATTACAGTATATGACAACCGTGGAGTGTGTAGTCATCATAGATATTGCGTTGATAAGCTTCCTTCTGTATTCAAGAGAGGAGAAAGATACTGGATACATCCTGATGAAGCAGAACCTGAGGAGATAATTGAAATTTGCCAGATGTGTCCCTCGGGGGCTCTGTCTTATGGTTTTGAAGAAGGAGAAAGAATCAACAGAGGAACATCCAATGAGGATAAAATCACTATAGCTGAAAAAGAGAGTCACGGAGATCATGGTCCATACGAAGTAAATGGTTCTATAGAACTTGAGAATGAAAACGGAGAGAAACCTGAATCGCAGGAACATTATACTCTTTGCAGCTGCGGCAGATCAAAGAACAAGCCTTTCTGCGATGGTACTCATTTGAAGCAAAAGTAAGTCATGATGTTTTTGACCACGATTTGTAATTGAAGATAAAAAAATCTGGCTGTGCAGTTTATATGCAGCCGGATTTTTTTCTTTGATTTATAAAAATATTTTAAATGTTTCTCATGTATTCATGTTTTACTTTGTGATTTCTTATGTTATCTTATATTTCTAAAGGAAGGAGCTTGTTCAGGACTACTCCTATGAATGCTGCAATTGCAAGACCTGAAAGTGAAAGTGTTCCACCGATATAGATATTGTCTATGGCTATGCCCGTTACCAGTATAAGTGATGATATCATAAGATTTCTTGAATGTGCAAAATCCAGTTTTGCTTCAACCATTGTTCTTACACCAACGCTTGATATCATACCAAATAGTATTACTGAAACTCCACCCATTACAGGAGAGGGGATTGAACTTATCAAAGCACCGAATTTTCCTACAAAACTCAACAATACTGCAAATATTGCCGCTGTTCTAAGGACGGAAGGATCATAAATCTTTGTAACTGCAAGAACTCCTGTATTTTCACTGTATGTAGTATTTGCAGGTCCTCCTATGAAGCCGGCTATAAGAGTTGCTATTCCATCTCCAAGCATTGTTTTGTGAACTCCTGGATTTTTGAAGAAATCTTTTCCTACAACTGCTCCGTTTGTTGTAATGTCTCCGAAGTGTTCTATAAAGATTACTAGGGCAATGGGAGAGATTGCAGTTATTCCAGCTACTGTGAATTCAGGCATAGTTGTAAGGTGGTCCATGGCAGATGATGAAAGACCCAACCAACCTGCTTGGCTGACTGATGTGAAATCAACAAGACCAAGGGGTACTGAAACCAGGTATCCTACTATTACTGCAATCAATATTGGAACAAGCTTGAAGAAGCCTTTCGCAAATATTGAAACAATAATCATTGTAGCTACAACTACGGTTGCTGCAGTTAAGGATGAAGGATCGAATGAACCTGTTTGTGTTGCTGTATCGAATGAATATCCTGCCATTCCTAATGCTACGGGTGCAAGTCTAAGACCGATTACCATAATTACAGGACCGGTAACTATAGGAGGGAAGAAGGATTTTACTTTTTCTGCTCCTGCTAGTTTGATCACCAGTGACATAAGGGTATATATTATACCCGCTCCTATTACACCTGCCTTAACGGCTCCGATTCCCTGAGAAGACAATGTCATTGATATTGCACCTATGAATGCAAAGCTTGAGCCAAGAAATACCGGTACCTGTCCACCTGTTATGAAATGGAACAGCAGAGTTCCAAGACCTGCACTCAATAGTGCCAGTGAAGGATCAAGTCCTGTTAGTATGGGAACCAAAACTGTAGCTCCGAACATGGCCAATAGATGTTGTAGTCCAAGGACTACCTTTTTAGTTCCTGTAATACTTAAAGATGATTGCTGTTGATTGATATTATTTGCAGACATGCAAACCTCCATTGATTTATTCTTGGATAGAGACAACAAAGCAGCTTAGCTGCTACAAAAAAAACTTCTTGCAATGCAAGAAGTTTGTATAATTTCATATACACAGTGTATCTCCTTGCTGGTCTCTCGGACCAAGTTAAAGGATATTATTATTCCGTATATATATTATATAGGACAGAGCTATTTGTCAATCCTTAAATTTAACATCATAATATTTTTTTATTGAATCATAGATTTCATTCCAGTTGTATACCCTCTCTATATTTTCAGGGTTTTCATATCTGTTGAATCCTGTATCTATTAGTATTACCTTGATGTCATCTCCAGCAAGTTCCTTGGCGGTCTTAAGATTATCTTCTATGAAAATATGGCAGTCCAATTCATTTGCCTTTTCGTTTTTCTCGAAGGAACCCAGGTGATAGACTGTTGAATAGATATGGTGATTCTTGAGCCATTGCACTGTAATAGGTTCAATATGGCTTTCTCTTGCAGTAACATAGTAAACATTGCTGAATTTTTTTATATTGTCGATTGCTTTTTTTGCAAAAGGACGTATTGTAGCTGTTTCATGCATCTGTTCTTCAAACTGGTGATAAAAGGTGTCGAATTTCTTATGGTCAAATCCGTTTTCTTTGAAATATTCCTCTACAGTGTCGTCGTTGTATTCATAGTCCGTATCGAAATAATCATTGGCATAACGAACCCAGTAGTCCGGCATTGTTACTGTGCTGTCTATATCAATACATACATTTAATTTTTGCATTTGCATACCTCATTTCTATTAACTCTTGATATTTGTACAATATTACCATAAATCCGCAAAAAATAAAACTCTGAAATCATGAAAATTTCAGAGTTTATTATTAATCGGTCGAAAGAATTTTAGTCTTTACAGCATGTTGCTGTACATTGCATATCCGCTTTTTCCCCTTGTTTTTACGGAATACATGGCTTCATCGGCTTTTCTGAACAGCTCTTGTCTGGAGCTTCCATCTTCTGGGTAAAGTGATATACCAATACTGGCATCTACCTTGCAGACTCCCTGGGAAATAATATATTTTCTTGTAATTGAATAGTATACTTCCTTTATGATTTCTTCAAGTTCATCAAGAGTACCATAGTTAGGGATAATCATAATGAACTCATCACCGGACAGTCTTCCTGCAAGTGAATCCTGAGGTCCGCTAGTGCTAAGTCTTTTAGCAAGGGTTGCTATAACCATGTCACCGGCATCATGGCCGTAGGTATCGTTGACAGGCTTGAAATCATCAAGGTCAATCATTATAACAGCAAACTGGTCCTTGGTGAACATTACCTGCATGTTTTCGTAAATTCCATTTCTGTTGTAGATTTTCGAAAGCTGGTCATGTGTAGCTACATGCTTCAATTCTTTTTCGAATTTCTTTCTTGATGTTATATCCCTGACAAAGGAACAGATATACTGATGTTCTCTGTTAGATATTAAATTGTTTTGTATTTCAATATATTTTATTGATGAATTCCTTGAACTTTTTATAAAGGATTCAAAAGAAAATATTTTGTTCCTGTTGATGTTTGGAAGAAGTATCTGGTTCCACCATCTGCTGTCCATATTGGGATTGAAATCCATTATTTTCTTGTTGTTGTAGTCGTGTACAGATATTCCGAAATTTTTCCTTGCTGCATCGTTGGCGTATATAACATATCCTTCAGTATCAGTAAAATAAATTTCTTCAAGAGACTTGTTTACTGCAAAGGATGTCTTGTAGAGCTCGTCTTCTTTTTGCCATGAATCGGTTATGTCAAAGAGGAGGCAGTTGTCGTATCTGTTGTTGTCTCTGCTGTCGGTTAAGTGAAGAAGTTTTATTTTCTTGTTGTCTTCAACAAGTGTATATATTCTTTCTTCGCTTTCTACATCGTTGTCATTAGTTGTAAAGAGGCCGAGAAGTGTTTTTTCTTCCATTATCAAGGTTTCGTTGTCTATATTAAGTATCTTCAGTGCTTCCAGTGAAAAATTCTGATAAAGCTTGTTTTGCCGGTCGAATTTCATGCTTCCTATATTAGCATGATTTTCAAGTAGGTTGTATCTATAGTCGGAAGAGTTATAATCGTTGAAGTCTGTGATTATACCCATTATATGGTCCATACCTTCTGTGTTTGAATGTTTTGCCTTGAGAGTATGCCATTTCCATTTGTTTTCTGTTCCTTCAAATCTGAATTTTAAAGTAAAGCTGTAATCAGGAGTTAAACGACAGAATTCCATTTCATTTTTCAAGAGGATACCGTCATCTGGATGAAGCTTGCTTGAATTTATAAAGTCCTTTGGCTTGACAAAGGAAGATGAAGTGAGATTTTGGAAAACCTTGTTGCAGGTAAAGTAATCAGAATCTATATCCCAGTTGAAAAAGCCTATATTTGTTTCTCCTGATATGAAGGTCAAAAGATTCTCTTCATCATTGGTTATATTGTTTATGGAGGAAATAAGCTTGTTGTCGTGAATCTTTATTTGAGTTAGCTTTTTCCTGTCTGAAGTGAAATTACTTATGGAAATAAGGGATTCCATATATTCGCCGTCCATAGTCGATATATGTGTATATTTTGTTTCCCTTTTTGATTTGCTATCAAAGGCCACCAGGTTTGTAGTTATGAATTCATGTATGTTCTTGCCCTTGAGCTTGTTGAATGAACCAGCTTTTAAAAATTCAACAGCTTTTGAGTTGCAGTTGCATATCATATTGTTTTTGACAATAATTATAGCATCGTCGGTATTGTCGAAAAAATTCATGAGTATATTGTCTTTTTCAATAACCTTTTTCTTATACGACCCGAAAGCAATAAGATATACTGCCATTACTATTACAATGATTCCGGTACTTATGACACTTTCACCGCTGGCATCATTCAAACCAAAAAATTTAACCATAAGATTGACGATGTTAGTGAAATGGTCAACCCAGATTATTAATGCAAGTATAGCAAGAGTGCATATAAATAATGTTTTTTCAATTGTCAGAACTTTTTTCATTATATACTCCTCAAAAAAAATATAGCTTTATTTTATCAAATTTCACACAGACTTAAAAGCAAAATCGTGTATTTTTATGAAATTTATTGTAACATTCAATATATACACTTGTTTGTGTTATAATAGTCATTGTTTGTTGAAATTTAATGATTATTATTTTTGGAGGTATTTTATGGAACTTAATTATTTGGATTTTTCATCAAAGGCCATTGAACAGTTTTCAAAAGGTGGTGCGTTTTTGACTGTAAAGGGAAATAAACGTGTAAATACAATGACTATTGGATGGGGATTCGTTGGAAAGATGTGGAATAAGCCTGTATTTATTGCTGCAGTAAGATATTCCAGATTCACATATAGGCTTTTAAAGGAAACTGATGAATTTACAGTGAGTTTTCCTCTTCACGGACAATTGAAGAAGGAACTTGATTTTTGTGGTAAGAAATCAGGAAGGAATTATGACAAGTTAGAGGAGTGCATGATTGAACTTGAAAACGGTGATGTAGTTGAGACTCCTATTATTAAAGACTGTAATCTTCACTATGAATGCAAGATAGTATACAGACAGACCCTTGAGGCGGAACTTATCAAGGAAGACTTTATCAAGGAAAAATATGAAGACAATGATTACCATGTTATGGTATATGGTGAAATAGTATCTTGTCACAGTTAAGGATGAGAAATGGCTAAGAAAAAGACTAAATTTATATGTCAGGAATGTGGATATGAAACGGTAAAGTGGATGGGGAAATGCCCTGCCTGCGAAACGTGGAATACACTAGTGGAAGAAACAATAGAAAAAGTGAAAAATGACAAGACTGTGGGAATATCGGGAGGCAAGCCCGTATCTCTCAAGGAAATAGAAATAACCGGAGAAAACAGATATGATTCAGGCATAGAGGAATTCAACAGGGTTCTTGGAGGAGGTGTTGTAAGGGGGTCTTTGGTTCTTGTTGGTGGAGATCCTGGAATAGGCAAGTCCACTTTGTTGATGCAGACGGCAGGTGTTGTTTCTTCTAGCGGCAGGACTGTACTGTACGTATCGGGGGAGGAGTCTCCAAGCCAGCTTAAGCTGAGGGCTGAAAGACTGGAAATCTTGAATTCTGATTTCAACATACTTGCAGAAACAGATATGGTTGTAATAAAGGAATGGGTAGAAAAACTTTCACCTGATGTTTTAATACTGGATTCAATACAGACTGTCTATAATCCTGAAATAACATCTGCTCCCGGCAGTGTGAGCCAGGTCAAGGATGCAACTACGGCACTTATGAACATTACCAAGACTTCAAAACTTGCTACTTTCATAGTAGGTCATGTGACAAAGCAGGGATCAATAGCAGGCCCCAGGGTTTTGGAACATATGGTTGACACTGTACTGTATTTCGAAGGGGACAAGATGGGTACATATCGTATTCTGAGGGCAGTGAAGAACAGATTCGGGTCAACCAATGAAATTGGAGTCTTTGAAATGAGGGATAAGGGATTGGTGGAGATACAAAATCCTTCTGAAATATTTGTACAGAAAAGTGACAAACAGAACTCGGGAACTGTAATTACTTCATCGATTGAAGGTACCAGGCCTATACTGGTTGAAATCCAAGCTCTTGTGAGCCAATCTTCTCTTGGAATGCCAAGAAGGGTAACTACTGGTGTTGACCACAACAGAACATCTATGCTTATGGCTGTCATGGAGAAGAAGATGGGTATGCAGCTTCAGAACTGTGATGCCTATGTCAATGTAATTGGCGGGTTGCAGCTTAGAGAGACCTCTGTTGATTTGGCAATACTATGTGCCATAACTTCCAGTTTTAGAGACAGGGCCTGTGATCCATATACCATAATAATCGGTGAAGTAGGGTTGACTGGAGAAATAAGAGGAGTAAGCCAGATAGAAAAAAGGATAAACGAAGCTAAAAAACTAGGGTTTAAAAAAGTATTGATTCCTAAAACCAACATGGAAAGCATTAAGAGTTCCGGTGGAATTGAAATAGTGGGGTTTGAAAGTGTCGAAGAAGCAATAGGCTATCTGTTTTAGACCAAAAACTAAAAAAGAACAAAAAAATATTGACAAACGGTTTCCTCGGTGATAAAATACTCGTTTGACAAAAATGTTATGAGATGGTATAATGGACTTTGGAGGTAATTGAATGTATAATTTAGGAGATAAGATTGTGTACCCTATGCATGGAGCTGGAGTCATTGAATCTATTGAAGAAAAAGAAATACTCGGTGAAATAAAGAAGTATTATGTGATTGCCATGCCTTTAGGTGATATGAAATTGATGGTACCTATTGATAACGCAGATGACATAGGGGTTAGAAATGTAATTGATTATACTGACGTGAACAAAGTCTATACGGTTTTGGAACAGGATACTGAAATTACGGAATTGAATTGGAATAAAAGATATAGAAAAAATATGGATAAAATGAAAAGTGGCGATATTTACGAAGTTGCCAGAATTGTGAGAAATCTTGCCTTTAGAGATAAGGAAAAGGGATTGTCTGCAGGTGAAAAGAAAATGCTAAACAATGCCAAGCAGATACTAATAAGTGAACTTATCCTGGCTGAAGGAAGCAGTACGGATTTCATGAACAGCAAAATTGAAGATATTATTAAAAAGAATTAGGATAACCTCCTAATTCTTACTTTATATGTCTGGAAATATCCAAAATCTCTTAAGGCAGATTAAAGAATGATTAAATATAATAGATTCGTAAAAATAAAAACTAATTTTCTATAGTTTTTATTTTAATATTGTGTTAAAGTAATTGTATATTAATGAGGGGAGGTGGAAATGTGATTAATAAAATTGTTAGAATTGTTTTGACAATTGTTGGAATTTTCTTTGGTGTCAGTATAGCAGCTGTGTTGGAAAATCTTGGTCTTTTCAATAACTTAGACTTGAATATTGTTGTTATTTATGCTTTTTTTGGAATTATATTTGGTTTTATTTTATTTTTAATAGCGCCGAAAATGAAAATTCTGGGAGAGAGAGTAGGAAATATATTCGAGAGCGAATTATTGAAGTTCCAGACTAATGACATATTGATAGGTTCCATAGGATTGATAATTGGATTGATTATAGCATTTTTGATCAGTCAGCCATTATACAATCTTCGAATTCCATTTTTGGGAACGGCATTATCGGCAATCCTTTATCTGTTTTTTGGATATTTGGGAATAACCATTGCAACCAGAAAGGGTGATGAGCTTGCATCAACACTTATAGGGAATAGAGCAAATGTTGGCCAAAAGGTGTCAAAACAGGAAAAAAGCAGCGATGTTTCATTGCCGAAAATTTTGGACACAAGTGTAATAATTGATGGAAGAATAGCGGATATATGCAAGACCGGATTTGTGGAAGGTACTTTGATTATTCCTGAATTTGTTCTTCTTGAATTGCAACATATAGCTGATTCATCTGACGGCCTTAAAAGGAACAGAGGAAGAAGAGGTCTTGATATACTGAACAAGCTTCAGAATGAACATATTATTGATGTTAAAATTGAAAGCAAGGATTTTCCAAATATAGCAGAAGTGGATACAAAACTGTTGAAGCTTGCCGAGCATATGGATGGAGTTGTTCTTACAAACGATTATAATCTTAACAAGGTGGCTGAGTTTCACGGTGTTCAGGTACTCAACATCAATGAGCTTGCAAATGCTGTAAAACCGGTGGTTCTTCCAGGAGAAGAAATGACAATCCAGGTTGTCAGAGACGGAAAGGAATCAGGCCAGGGGCTGGCATATCTTGACGATGGTACAATGATAGTTGTAGACGGAGGAAAGAAGCATATTGGAGAAACATTGAATGTAGTAGTAACAAGTGTACTTCAAACAGCTGCAGGAAGAATGATTTTTGCAAAACTGGACAAATAAAAAAGGGAAGAGTATTTCCCCTGGGTAGTAAGAAAAATGAGATGGATTTTGGGAAACCGAAATCCATTTTCTGGATTTGGATGTGATTTTTGTGAATAAAACGGTAGTTGTAATAGCTGCTGCAGGCAGCGGAACAAGGATGTCTTCGGATGTGAAAAAACAGTATTTGCTTCTTGAAGATAAACCAATCATATATCATACAATAAAAAAATTTGATGAAATAGAAGAAATCAACAGCATAACCATTGTTTGTGACAGAGACGGAATGGAATATGTTGAAAAGGAAATCTTAAATAGTTATACATTCAATAAGTCGGTGAATCTTGTTGAAGGAGGTGCCACAAGAACTGAATCTGTCTTGAATGGCCTCTTGTCACTGGAATTGGATACGGAGTATGTTTTGGTCCATGACGGAGTGAGACCATTCATAAAGAGTGATGTTATAAGGCAAGCGATGAAAGAAACGTGGTCGGGTAAATCAGTAGTGGTATGCTCTAAAACTGTAGATACCGTAAAGGTGGTTGAAGATGGGCGGGTCGTAAAGACTCTGGACAGAAGCGTCCTATGGAATGCGGAAACACCTCAATGTTTTGACTATGGACTAATTCTTGAAAAAGTAAAAGAGGCTATGGAACTGGATGTAAGATTCACAGATGAAGCATCAATACTTGAATATTTCGATTATGATGTTCATATAGTTGAAAATATTCATCCGAATATAAAGATAACCATGCCCAAGGATCTTATTTATGGACAATATCTATTGAAGGGAGAAGAGTAAATGCGTGTTGGAATAGGCTATGATGTACACAAACTAGTTGAGAATAGGAAACTTATACTTGGCGGGGTTGATATTCCTCATGAAAAAGGATTGCTTGGACATTCTGATGCCGATGTTCTTGTTCATTCTATTATGGATGCTTTGTTAGGAGCTATTGGAAAGGGAGACATAGGTAGACACTTCCCGGATAATGATGATGCATACGAGGGTATTTCGAGTTTGGAGCTTCTTAAAAGGGTCATGGAGCTGGTTGATATGGAATATGTGATTGTGAATATGGACAATGTGATAATGGCTGAAAGACCTAAAATATCACCCCATATAAGCCAAATGAAGAAAATATTGTCGGAAATCTTGAAGATTGATCAAAATATGATAAACATCAAGGGAACAACAACTGAAAAGCTGGGGTTTGTAGGCAGGGAAGAAGGGATTGCAGCAGAAAGCATTGTTCTACTTGACAAGAAATAGCATATCTAGTAAACTTTTAACTATCTAAATAAAAGCGTTGACGAGATTAGTAGGTGTTGCAAGACTTTAGAGAGGGAATGGTTGGTGAAAATTCCTGTCCACTGTAGCAGCGAACCTGACTCTGAGTATTCAGGCCAAAACCTGAACGGTTAAAACCGTTATATGATTGAGTGACTGCGAAAGCAGTAATTAGAGTGGTACCGCGGAAATCCGTCTCTTTGTCAAAAAACAAAGGGGACGGTTCCTTTTGTTTTTTGGAAAAATAATTTAAAAGGAAGGACCAAATGGCTAAGAAAAAAAATGATTTTGTAAAAGAAATAACACCTATGGAAGTAGATTTTCCAAGATGGTATACAGATGTAATACTAAAGAATGAACTAGTGGACTATTCACCTGTTAAGGGATTTATGGTAATAAGACCTTATGGATATGCACTTTGGGAAAAAATTCAGGAATTTGCCGATGGAAGATTCAAGGAAACCGGACACAAGAACATGTACTTCCCACTTTTGATTCCTGAAAGTCTTTTGAACAAGGAAAAGGAACATGTTGAGGGATTTGCACCGGAAGTTGCATGGGTAACTCACGGAGGAACTGAAAAGCTTGGTGAAAGACTTTGTGTAAGACCTACATCAGAGACAATCATATGTCAGATGTACAGCAAATGGCTTACATCATACAGGGAACTTCCATATCTGTATAATCAGTGGTGTTCAGTTGTAAGATGGGAAAAATCAACAAGACCTTTCCTTAGGACTTCTGAATTCCTTTGGCAGGAAGGTCATACACTGCATGAAACTTATGAAGAAGCTCAAGCGGAGACTCTTCAAATGCTTAACATATACAAGGAAGTAGCAGAAGAATTACTGGCAATGCCTGTAGTAATAGGAAAAAAAAGTGAATCGGAAAAATTTGCAGGCGCATTTGCAACCTATACAATGGAAGCATTGATGCACGATGGACAGGCACTTCAGGCAGGTACTTCACACAATCTTGGACAGCATTTCACAAAGGCTTTTGAAATCAAGTACCAGGGAAGAGACGGCAAAGAGCATAATCCTTTCCATACTTCATGGGGTATATCAACAAGACTTATTGGTGGATTGATCATGGTGCACGGAGACAACAGAGGTCTTGTTTTACCTCCTAGAGTAGCTCCTGTACAGGTTGTAATCATACCAATAGCACAGAAAAAGCCTGGCGTTCTTGAAAAGACAGATGAGCTTTACAAGCAGCTTAAGGATAAGGGTGTAAGGGTTGAGGTTGATGATAATCCAAAAGAGTCTCCAGGCTGGAAATTCAACCAATATGAAATGAAGGGATACCCAATAAGAGTTGAAATAGGACCAAGGGATATTGAAAATAATCAGGCTATAATCGTAAGAAGAGATACTCTTGAAAAGGAAATAATCTCTCTAGACGATTTTGATACATTAATTCCAGAGAAGCTTGAGGAAATGCAGGCAGGACTTCTTCAAAAGGCTCTTCAGCACAGGGAAGACAACACTCATGTCATGAAGGATTATGAAGAATATAAAAACAATCCTGAAATAAGAAAGGGATTTGCTAAGGCGATGTGGTGTGGATGTGCAGAGTGCGAAGCCAAGCTGAAGGAAGAGACAGGTGCTACAATCAGATGTATTCCTTTTGACCAGGAAGAATTATCAGACAAGTGTCATTTCTGCGGCAAGGAAGCCAAGCACATGGTATACATAGCAAGAGCCTACTAAGAGGTGGTATTTTGAATTCACCAAAAATATTTGTAAATACAAAAAAACAGCTGTCCGATTCAACTGATTCAAGAAGCGGGCAGCTTCTTTCCAGGGGAGGGTTTACTGCTAAAACCTCTAGAGGTGTTCATATGATAACACCTCTTGGAAATATATTGTACAACAAAATATTGCTCCTTTTATCTGAAATGATTGAGGACAATGATATATATAAATGCAGACTTCCAATGTTGAATCTTAAGAATAGAGTTTGTGACCATACAAGGTTTACGACTGCTGATAGAGACGGGAAAAACTATATTTTGTCTGACGATGGCATATATGTGTTTGCCGAAATGATAAAGACAATGGTTAATTCTTACAAGCAGTTGCCATTTAATGCATATACTGTCAGGGAAAGACTTGAGAATAAGTTCAAGCCGGGACAGGAACTATTGAATTCATATGAATATAGTGAAGTGCAAGTATTTTTTGCCGAAAAATCCATTGAGGATATTGAAAAATCAGCAGGTGAATTGATGAGCAGACTTCTTGAATTATTCAATGATATGAGCATTGAAGCTTTCAATGTATCAAAATCTGAAAATAGAGGAGTGTTTATTGGAACAAAAGTTGATTGTTTTGACTCTAAGTACATAGAGGATGCGTCAGGAGAACTTTTGGATGTTGAATATCTGGCAAACGAGGATGAGTTAAGAACTGAAGAAACCCCTCTTCTTGAAGTTGACCAAGTACACACTCCGGAAATAGAAACAATTGAGGATCTTGCTGAATTTCTAAATGAAGACAATAAATGTCTGGTAAAGGCATTACTGTTGAACTGCAGTGGTCAAAAAGCTGTAGCCTTTGTAAGGGGAGACAGGACATTAAGTATTGATAAACTTGCTGTTGCTCTGGATATTCTTCCTGAAAGAATTGTTCCAATGGATGAAGAAGAAATCATGTCCATAGGCGCATATCCGGGGTCTACGGGACCTGTAGGATTGAAGAATTGCAAAATATTTATGGACAATGAAGTTCTTACAATGAGAAATTTTACAGCCGGAGCAAACAAGAAGGATTATCATATCAGGAATGTGAATCCGGGGAGGGATTTTAAAGCAGATTTGACAGACGACATCATTGTATGTGGAATAGAGGGAAAATCTGCCGATAATTATTTGAAAATTGTTGATTTGGAATTGTTTGGAAACAGTTTTGCTGAAGAAAATTCTTTGAAATACAAGGATAATAATTCAAGAGATGCAAATATTGCAGTAGGAAGAATTAAAATAAACATGTACAGACTGCTGTCAGTTGCAGTTCATTTTAATTCCCTGGAGGACAAGCTTGTCTTGCCTGAAATGCTTGTTCCATTCGGATATTATGTCATTGCAGCAAACAAGAAGGAAGCTATAATTGAAAAGGCAAGTGAAGTAGCAGAAATCACAGGTTTAGAAAGAACTATACTTGATGACAGAAAAGGAAGCATGGGTGCGAAAATCAAGGACTCCGAGCTGATAGGTTGTTTATACACTGTTATTGTGGGTAAGAAATCCGTAGATGATATCTATGAAGTAATAGACAACAAAAGTGGAAGAAAGAAAGAATTGTCAATGAAAGAGTTATCTGAATTTGTTTCCATAAATTAATAAAATGAATCAAAAAATGGATATTTATTATGATATAATTTTATGAAAACTGTTGACTTAATGCCAACGAAAAGAAAAAATAAAGAGGTGTATTGAATGGCTAAGAGATTGATTGCAATAATACTAGTGGTATGCATGATCATGGTTCTTGGGGGATGTGGCGACAACAATACTGATCCTGTAGACAACAGTGAAAATACAGAACCATCGGAAGACAATAGTAAGAATCCGTCAGATGAAGAAAATGAGGATGGAGACAATGAAGAAGCCGTTGACCAGCTAACTGAAGAAGAGAAAGCCCAGATTGCATATGATGCTGCTCTGATGGAAAGAAAAGAGATTGAAAATCAAAGGAAGCAGGATCTTGGTGAATTTTACATACCTTTGCCTCCAGTAGGTGAAGATATTGAAAAAGTAAAAATTGATGCCAAGGGATTGTTTTGTACAGGAAGTACCGCTGGAAAGAGCGTTGATACGGCTGATGTTGATTCTTATATAGAATACATAAACGCCATTGAAGCAAATGATACAGCTGAAATAAACAGGCTTAGTCCCATACTTCAAAATTTGAATACTTTGGAGAAAATAATAGGAATTGCCGCGGCTACGGAAATCAATGCACTTGTAATAGATGTAAAGGATGATTCCGGTCTCTTAACCTATGAAAGTTCTCTTGAAATAGTAGAAAGTGTGAATGCAAATAGGTCTACGAGAATCATGGACATGGCTGCTTTGATGGAGGTACTCGATAAGTATGACATCTATCCTATAGCAAGAATAGTAACGTTCAAAGATATGAACTTCGCATATGCAAAACCGGACTATTCCATACAGTTGAAAAACGGCGGAGTATGGCATGATTACAGCGGAACACCATGGGTTAATCCCTTCGACAAGCATGTTTGGGATTATAACGTTGCCATTGCAAAGGAATCAGCATTACTGGGATTTAAGGAAATTCAGTTTGACTATGTAAGGTTCCCTGATAATGCAGGGGCATACAATCCTATTACTAATTTCCCGGGAAGGGAAGGAAGGCAGAAGGATGAAGCTATAGGAGATTTCCTTGAATATGCAAAGGTTAGTCTTGAAGATTATGGTGTAAATATTGGGGCTGATGTTTTCGGACTTATTACTAGAACCTGGGATGACTATCCAGAAGATATAGGACAGACCTGGATTGAAATTTCACCTCATGTAGATTATATTTGTCCCATGTCATATCCAAGTCACTATGGAGAAAACTGGTATGGCTATGAAGTTCCTGATGCCCATCCATATGGTGTTATAAGAGGTTCGATGATGGAAGCTCTTGAAAAGAATGCTTCAGTTGCTGACGGAAGTGCTATTAGACCCTGGCTGCAGGATTTTACAGCCTCCTGGGTAGTGGGACATATCTATTATGGATATTCCGAGGTTAGACAGCAGATTGTTGCAGCAAAAGAGTTGGGAATAGATTCATATATGATATGGAATCCGTCCAACGTCTATGATCCAAGAGCGTTTATGAAAACAGCAGATGAAGTAGGCAAGTCATATCCTGTTGATACAGGAGATGAGGACTACATGGGAAGGACTCCGGATGATGCAATGTATGAATACTTTAAGGCTGAGAGGCACAACAGATTCAGTCAGGTCTTCCTTTTGACTCCAGTGAATGACAGGACGGACAATTTCGATGTATTTTATGAGGAGATGACTACTGATAAGTATGACCTAATAGATTATGATACCAAGGGATATGAAGTAACTGGAGATACTGCCAAGGTAAATGTATACTACAAGTATCAGGTGACAGAAGGAGAAAGCTCCTCATATATAGAAAATGATCAGGATGTATGGAATCTTGCCAAAGAAGAAGGTATATGGAAGATTATAAGAGACATCAAGGAAGTTAAGGTGGAAGAAGAATTGGACCAGTCAGACGAATCTACAGGAAATTAAATACAATAATGCAGATTTAAATTTTTCAAGTCTGTACGAGGAGTCGGTTTCTGCAAGATGTAGAAGCCGATTTTTTATATTTTACGCATCCTTGCATTCTGATAGGCTATGACGGATGATGTTATTTGGCCTATTTTCTGCATATTTTACATGTGTACTTTTTGGAAACAATTGTTTTTTATAAAAACACAAAAAAAGCTTTTACAAGTATTTTATTTGTGTTATAATAGCTCGTAAATTACAAAAGTATTCGGAGGAAATTATGAATAAAGTAAACGTGGGTATTTTAGGAGCAACTGGAGCAGTCGGAGAAGAAATGCTCAATGTATTGGCGGAAAGAAACTTTCCCATCAAGAATTTAAAACTGTTGGCCAGCGCTAAGAGTGCAGGTAAAAATATAAACTGGAATGGAAATGACTATACGGTAGAAGAAGTAACGGAAGATTCATTTGAAGACATAGATATTCTTCTTGTAGCAGTTGGAAGCGGAGTAAGTAGAAAGTTTAGTCCTATAGCTGCTTCAAAGGGTGTTATAGTTGTTGACAACAGTAGTGCATTCAGACTTAATGATGATATTCCATTGGTAGTGCCGGAAGTCAATCCTGACGATGTATTGAAGCACAATGGAATAATCGCGAATCCAAACTGTTCTACAATCATTGCACTTACAGCAATAAACGAACTTAACAAATACAGCAAGATAAAAAGAATGATAGTATCCACATATCAAGCTGTTTCAGGAGCAGGGGTGAAAGGGTTTGAAGAACTTGAATCTCAGGTAGCTGCACTTGAAGAAGGAAAAGATGTAGAGATTGATACTTTCCAGTATCAGATAGCTTACAATCTTATTCCTCACATTGGACCTTTCTATGACAATGGATATTCAGAAGAAGAGATGAAGATGCAAAACGAAGGAAGAAAGATTCTTCACAGTCCTGAACTTAATGTCAATTGTACTTGTGTCAGAGTTCCTGTATTCAGAAGTCACTCTGAATCCATCACTCTTGAAACTGAAAGTGAAATAAGTGTTGAAAAGGCAATGGAACTGCTTAAGGCTGCAGACGGTGTTAAGCTTGTTGATGATCTTGAAAACAATCAATATCCTAGGCCTCTTGATTCTTCAGACCAGGACCTTATATATGTAGGAAGAATAAGAAAAGATATAAGTGCTGAGAATTCACTTGTGTTGTGGTGTTGTGGAGACCAGGTAAGAAAGGTGCTGCTACAAATGCAGTTCAAATAGCTCAGCTAGTAGTTGAAAGGAATCTTGTAAAGTAAGAATTTATTGAAAGAGGAAAGAAAATAGGAGTTGTTCATGACTGGATATCCAGCTGTGAATCAACTCCTTTATTTTAGCTACTTGCCACGTTTTATATAAATGCTAGGGCTTTTAATGCGGCAAAATCGCTTTCTTGTTGAGAAATGGATTTTTGTTTAATGCCAGTGGCTGCTGCCGGAAATACATACGCGATCTTCATCGCTTACTTTTTTCTTAAGACATGAATCGTGATCGATAATCCTTCCATTAAGAAGTATTTCTACTTCATCACTAAGCTTACCATGGTCATAGATTCTGTTTCTTAATTCGGTACCATATTCCAAGCATTCATAATCAAGTAAATTTTCCATGGTGCCATTCATTTCAATCGTTTCAACCTCTTTGTGTGTCACCTCTCTAACGAAATTAATAAACCTGACTTCCATTTTTAAATCTCCTTTCATTTTGGGTTTAAGCTCTTTACCCGTCTTTAGTATACTCTTCCAATAATGAATCTTCAAGGTAGGTATATATTTTTTTGAATGAAAATCAAATAAATTCATTGACAAATATGAATCTTAAGTTTGAAAGCAAAACACTAATAAAACAAGCCCTGAGCCATTGTAAATG
>CAZFYP010000029.1:0-20673 GCA_964523535.1 uncultured Clostridia bacterium | reverse complement strand
CTCACTCCACATCCTATTTGGCAAGGAAGCTGAACCTCATGGATAGAAATGATTAGGATACTTGTAATGACTCTTATCATTGCCAGACCGGAGAAGAAGCTTTTGAATATGGAGGAAATCGAAGAACTTACAGGAAAGAGAAGGATTTATGCAATGATTGCATTCCTTTTTGTAGGATTGTATGGAGGTTTTATCCAGGCAGGGGTAGGATTCATAATAATCGTGTCTCTTACATTGATAACTGGTATGTCCCTCGTAAAGATAAATTCCCTGAAGGTTTTCATTGTAGCCATATATACTGTTTCAGCCTTGGCGGTTTTTGTTATTAATGGAAATGTGGACTGGGGTCTTGGAATACTGCTTGCTTTTGGAAACAGTACTGGAGCCTTCATAGGAAGCAACTTTGCAGTACAGAAGGGCGACAAGGTCATTAGAATGGTAATAGTGGCTGCAGTTGTTGTAATGGCTGGAAAACTGTGGGGGCTTTGGCTATAAAGACTGCTTATATTGCATATAAATAACTGATGGAGAGATTTAAATAACCAAAAGGTATTGACAAAATAGTAACAAAGGTGTATAAGTATATTAGAACTTTCTAATATACTTATTTTATTTATCGATTACAATTAAGTCGAAGGGAAATAATATTTCATTTAGTTCCCTACTCCGTCGGAACGATAATCTATAATTATAAGGTTGATTATCGAACCTCCAAGTCGAGACCTCACTAAATAAAATATTATTTAGTGGCATAAGACAATATTGAGTATTATCCTAGATAAATAAAACAAGTAAATAAATTTATGGAGAAAAATATGGATATAAAAGAATTTGAAGTTAAGTTTTTCAAGGCTCTGGCCCATCCTGTAAGAATAGATATAATCAAGCAGCTTGCACTAGGGCGACTTTGTGCCTGTGAAATAGTGTCTGAGGAGTATACTCAGTCTAACATGTCACAGCATCTTAGGATTTTGAGGGATGCCGGCATACTGTCGGTTGAGAAGGAAGGCAACAAGATGATGTATGAGATAAAGAATATGGATACTGTTGAAATCATCAAAAAAGTTGATGAAATAATAGTGGAAGACTTGAAGAGTCTTCTGGGGAACATTTAGGAGGAAACAATGTTTAACTGGCTTTATATATTAATGGAAAGACTTGTAGAAGATGTTTTCGGGCTGAGTCTTGAAACTGGAATAGGAGACAGTGTTCACTTCTTCTTCTACGATACAATAAAGATAATAATACTGCTTAGTTTCATGATATTTACAATATCATATATTAGAAGCTACTTCTCTCCAGAGAAGACAAAGGAATACATTTCAAGGTTTAATGGAATATCTAAGAATATCATGGCTTCCATTTTGGGAATAGTAACTCCATTCTGTTCCTGTTCATCGGTACCTTTGTTCATAGGATTTGTTGAAGGTGGAATACCTCTTGGAGTTACATTCTCTTTCCTCATTACGTCACCTATAGTCAACGAGGCTGCCTTTGCAATACTGTGGGCTTCTTTTGGATGGAAGGTTGCAGTCTTGTATGTAGCTATGGGAGTTATACTTGGTGTTGTTGGTGGAATAATAATAGACAAGCTTAAACTTGAAAAATATGTTGAAGAGTATGTCTACGAGATGCAGATGAACAGGCCTGATGCAGAAGCACTTACCTTCAATGACAGGATTAGCTTCGCAAAATCAAATACCCTTGAAATTATCGGAAGGGTATGGAAGTATGTACTAGTAGGAATCGCAATAGGTGCGGCTATACATGGATGGGCTCCAGAGGCTGCCTTGACCAAGTATGCAGGACCTGGGAACCCGCTTGCTGTATTTGCAGCAACAATCATAGCAGTACCTCTTTACAGCAATGCACTTGGAACAATACCAATAGCTGAAGCGCTTCTTATGAAGGGAGTAGGGCTTGGAACAGCCATGGCATTCATGATGGCAACTACTGCACTGTCTTTTCCAGAGATGGTATTGCTTAGAAAAGTTATAAAACCCAAGCTTATAGCCAATTTTGTGGCCATTACTTCAGTTGGTATAGTGCTCATAGGATACATGTTTAATGGGATAGCACATTTGGTTATGTAGGCTGAATCATCTATATACATTAGCTCTTATGAATTAAGTCAACTAAAGTTGTGATATAAAACTATTTTGTAGTAAAATAAGAAAAACATAATAATGAAGTTTTATTTCACAACAAGTTTTGTACTAATTCATATGATATTAGAAAAATAATTGAAGCGTTTATGTTTCAATTATCATAATAATTAACTCAACTAAAGTTGTGATATAAAACTATTTTGTAGTAAAATAAGAAAAACATAATAATGAAGTTTTATTTCACAACAAGTTTTGTACTAATTCATATGATATTAGAAAAATAATTGAAGCGTTTATGTTTCAATTATCATAATAATTAACTCAACTAAAGTTGTGATATAAAACTAGGAGGAAAATATGGAACTTAAAGTATTAGGAATGGGTTGTGCAAAATGCAGCAAGGTAGAAAAAAATGTAAAAGAGGCCGTGAAAGACCTTGGTCTTGATGCTACAGTTGAAAAAATCGAGGACGTAAAAGAAATAATGTCATTTGGCGTAATGGCTACTCCGGCTCTTGTAATAGACGGCAAAGTGGCTTTTGCAGGAAAGACAGCTAGCAAGAAAGAAATCAAGGGAATGCTTGAAATAGCAGCCAAATAGTTATATTGCAATAAATTAGATAAAATAGATAAGTGTATTGGAAACGAAATCAAAGATGTTATTAATTTAGCATCTTTTTTTGACCTTCAAATAAACATATATTATAATGATTAAATGAGAAAAAATTGCTTGATTATGATTATTATGTTTCTCGCCTTATTCATCCTGTTTATATATCCAACTGCAAGGCAAATCTTCTGACCAATGAAGATGAAATGCACAATGAAATTGTTGATAAGTTTTCAAGGCATTTAGAATACTTTTCCACAACTTTCAATGATGCAGGAGAATTCTTTGTGCATGGAAATGAATAATGTGTTAAAATTATATATATTATTTATCAGGAGGTTGCAATGAGCATATCGTTTATCCATACTGCCGACTTGCATATAGGAAAAAAATTTAATCTTAATTTCAATGTCGGGGACAGCATTAGAAGAAGAATTGACCTATGGGAGACATTCGACAAGATCATTGAACTGTGTATAAGGAATGAGATTGATTTTTTGTTTATAGCCGGAGATCTCACTGATGGAAAATATTGTACCATTGAGGATATTGAAAGACTTGCAGAAAAGTTCAAGGAAGCAAAAAATACCAAGGTGGTTGTGACTACAGGAAACAACGATCCTTATTCCGTGAACTCATATTATAAATATGTAGATTGGCCTGAAAATGTATATATAGTAGATACTACAGACCGTGTCAAGAAGATGGTGTTTGAAGAAGATGGACTTTGTGTATATTCAATAGGTTTGGATGTGAAGGGTGTCCAGGAAGAGAGGAAGATTGTCAATCATATCAAAACTGATGATGATATGGTCAATGTTTTTCTTGCTCATGGAGACATCGAAGGAAATGCCCCTCCAGACCTTGGCATAGATGTGGAATCAATAATGGACAGGTTCGACTATATTGCCCTGGGTCATTATCATCAGTATTATGAACATTCTGAAAGGGTTATATATCCAGGTTCTCCTGAACCACTTGATTTCAAGGAACAGGGACAGCATGGAGTTATATATGGAAAGATAGACAAGAATAGTTTTGAAAAGGTATTTTTACCTACTGCCAAGAGCAGATTCATATTTAAGGAGCTATATCTTCAACCTGAGTATGAACATCAGAAGATACTGGATATTATCAAATTCATAGGAGACTATATTTCAGTTTCCAAAGACTATTACAAGGTTATGTTGAACGGAACTGTAAACATGGAAATGGACATGGACAAGGTCAAGGCTGAAGCGTCAACGTATTTTCAGCATATCGAATTTGTGGACAACTATATATACGACATAGACTATGACTTGCTTATTGAGGAGTATAAGGGAAATCTTATAGGAGATTTTATAAAATTGATTAAGGAAGAAGACGAACACATCAACAGTCAGAAGGCGCTGCTATTGGGCCTTGATATTATGTTGAAGGAAAAGGTGGGCAGCAATGATTATTAACAAACTTAATTTACTCAATTTTGGAAAATTCAAGGACAGGGAAATAGAATTTTCCAATGGAATAAATCTTATTTATGGACATAACGAAGCGGGAAAAAGCACAATGCATAAATTCATAGAGGGTATGCTCTACGGTTTCCATACCAGCAATGGGAAGGCTGAAAATAACTGGCTCAACGACATGGAAAAGTTCAATCCATGGATGGGGGAGAGCTACAACGGAGAGCTTGTCTATTCTCAAAATGGAGAAAAGTTGAAGATTTACAGGGACTTTTACAGCAATGATGTGAAAATAACTGATGACAGTGGAAATTACGACCTTGGAGAAAGGTTTAAATACAGTAAAAAGTACAGAGTCATTGAACCTGGAAAAACAATTTTTGGCATAAACAGAAGAATGTTTACAAATACTTTCAGCATAAATCAGCTTGGAAGTAGAACCGACGAGAATCTTATTGGTGAGGTAAAGGAAAAAATTGAAAACCTGGCCAAATCAAAGGATGAGTCAATCAAGATAAAGCATGTATTTGAAGATCTTGATATTTTGAAGCAGAAGATGGGCAGCAGTGAAGACCTTGGCAGCAGGGCAGGAAAGATAATAGCCAAGCTTGCAAGTCTGCAAGAGGAAATGGAGCTTAGGGAAGAAGCAGATGGCAAGACCAGTAGAAAGCTTATGCTTGTAGATGCCTACAAGAAGCAATTAAGGAAAAAACAAAGGGAATATGACAATATTGAAAATATTGTAGGGGAGCTTGATGCGGACAATATCAAGGAGGCTTATGTTACTGCATGGAAGCTGTCAGATGAGATAGAAGGTCTGAACAGGGAAATAGGAAGCAATGATATGCACGATTTGAACATTGAGGACTATGAAAGACTGATAAGATTAATTATGAAGTCGGAGCAGTTGGAAGGCAAGGAAAAAGAACTTTCCACAAGAGTCAAGGCTCTAACTAGTTCTGTGAAGACCTTGAAGGAAGGGCTGATTATAGGTAATGAAACAGTGGATTTTGAAAAAATGAATTCCAACTATGAAATTCTCCAGAGCAACAAAGGTATAGAAGAAAGACTTGAAACGAAAATAAATGGAATAAACGAAGAAATAGAGATATTTGAAAACAATAAGTTTGATGCAATTATAGACTTGTACGACAAATACTATGCAAACCAAAAAAAAATAAAATATTACAAGGGAATTAATGAAAGTGACATAATTTCTGTACTTAAAAGCAAAATTAAAAAGGAAAGAAGCGGAATCATAACAAACAGTATGTTTTCACTGTTACTGGTCGGCTTGATTGGAGTTGGAGCCCATGTGGCAGCAAGCTACTTTTACAATAATCTGATCTATATTGCATTGGTGCTTCTTGTAGTGCCTGCCTTTACCTACAAGGATACATTCAGGAGCAGAAGGATAATAAAGGCTGTAAAAAGTGAAATAGGAAAAATCGAAAAGGAGAATGTTGAAAAGCTTGAAGAACAGAAGAGTCTTGAAGATGAAAATAGAAGCATTCTTGAAGAGACTGACTGTAGCAGCCTCAATAACCTGAAGGCCAAATATAATCTTGCATCATCGGAAATAGGCAATATAACAGAAAAGAAAAGTACACTGGAAACCCTTGAGGAGGAGCACTCTTATATAAAAAGAAAGAACGATGATCTTGAGAATCAGCTTCTTGAAAGAGTTGGTGTCTTTGGATTTGGTGAGCTCAGCACTGAAAATTTTAACGGAATCAGAAGAAGGATAGAAGAGTCGAGAGAAAAGTCGGGAAAGTTGAAGTCCACAAACCTAGAACTGGAATTCGTGGAGGAAGAACTGAAATTGGTAACAAAGGAGAAGGAAGACAATAACGATGTTGTAGCTCATGTATTTGAACGAAATGGAGTTGAATCCGTTGATGAGTTTAAACATCAGATTAAGGAGCAAAGATACATCCACGACAAGATTCTCTTGAGAAAGGCAAAGGTGGAGAGTCTCAAAAGCATACTTGGGAAATATACTCTTGAGGAAATGAAAACAAAGATAGACAAGCTTGATGCCCTGTTTTCAAACTCCCGGTATTCAGGTAAGGAAGAAATACTTGCTGCCCACAGAAAGAATCTGGAAGAAATCAAAGAACTTGAAGAAAAGGTCAAGAGTCTTGTAGATAATATAAGTTTAAAACAAAAGGGTCACAGGAAGTTGTCTGAAATAACAGAAGAAATAGAATATTATAAAAGACAGAAGGAAGAACTGGACGGAGAATTGGAAATAATAAGCAAAACCCAGTCTGTAATTGAGATTGCATCCAAGAATATTCAGGAAGAGTTTCTTCCCAAATTTGTCAGGAAGATAAACTATTATTTCAGTCTTATTACCGAAAGAAAGTATAATGAAATAAGGTTGGATGAAAACCTGAATCTTTCTGTAGTTGACCCTGGAAGCGATATGGAAGTGTTTATTGAAAGTCTCAGTGCTGGAACAGTGGATCAAATATATCTGTCTCTGAGATTTGCTTTGGTGGATATTATATCCCATGACGATGAATCGCCGGTAATACTTGACGACTGTTTTACCCAGTATGACTATAAAAGACTTGAAAGTGCGGCGGACATAATGGGAAATATGGGCAAGGATAGGCAGATACTTCTTTTCAGTTGTCAAATGAGAGAAAAGGAAATTTTTGATAACAAGGAAATCCCTTACAATTACATAGAAATTTAACGGGAGCAAAAATGAAAATATTTGGAATATCGGATCTGCATTTGGATTCGAAAAAAGAAAAGCCAATGGATATATTTGGAGAAAACTGGATAGACCATGACAAAAAAATATTCGATTCTTGGAAGGAATCGGTTAGCGACGATGATATAGTGTTATTGCCCGGGGATATTTCCTGGGCTATTTCATTGAAAGAGGCTTATTTGGATCTTGCCCTCATAGAGGAGCTTCCTGGAAGAAAAATCATCACCAAGGGAAATCACGATTACTGGTGGTCTTCTATGACTAAGATGAATAATTTGGGATTTAAAAGTATTAGATTTATAAACAACAATTCCTTTGCTGCAGATGGATTAGAAGTATTCGGAAGCAGAGGGTGGATATCAAGGGACAGTGATGAATTCAAGGCTGAAGACGAAGTTATATTCAATAGAGAGCTTAGAAGGCTGGAAAATTCTCTGAAGTCTTCCACAGTGGAGAAAGCGGATTTAAGAATTGCACTTCTGCATTTTCCACCATTCGACTGCAGGGGTAGACTTGATGAATTCGGCCAATATTTAAGCAATGAAAATATTGATATCTGTTTATATGGTCATCTTCACGGCAAGGATGGGCACAAGTATGTGAAGGAAGGGAAATTCGGCAACACTGAATTCATTTGCGTTGCTGCCGACTATCTTGATTTCAAAGTAAAGATAATAAAAGAGGTGTGATAATGAAGGAAATAGAAGTCAAAGTACTGAACATAGATCCTGATAAAATAGAAAAAAAGCTTGTGAAGCTCAATGCCGAAAAGATAAAAAACGAACATCAGGTGAATCTTATTTTCGATACCCCTGGATTCTCCCTTAACAAGGGATATGGCGGATATGCAAGGATAAGGGTAAAGAGGAATCTTGATAATGACTATGAAAAGATTCTTTTTACGGTGAAGAAAAACATTTCAAGCGAAGGTGCAAGACAAAACATAGAGCATGAAGTTGAAATAGACAGCTGTGATCAGATGTGGAAAATTATGACTGATCTTGGCTACGAGCTGAAACACAAAGGTGAAAAACATAGGATATCCTATCGGCTGGATGATATACTTTTTGAAATTGATACTTGGGACAAGGATACATATCCCGAACCCTATCTTGAGCTTGAAGTACAGGACAAGAAGGATATTGAAAGGGCAGCTGAACTGTTGAATCTGAACAGGGACAATATTACTTGCAAATCTATTCAGCAGCTTAGAAGTGAAGCTGGAATAGAGGATTGATGATTGTCCATAATACCTTGACAATGATTGGATTTTGTATTAATATGTGTATAATCTATTAGGGTAACGATGGAGAAAGTAGTGTATTTGTTCTTGATTTAGAGAGCAGTCTGGCTGGTGAAAAGATTGCAGGACAAAGGCATGAATTACGACTCTTGAACCTCTGCGGGAAACTGCAGCGCAGGTATGCGATATGTACATTGAGGCTTTATGCGAATTAAGGTGGTACCACGACTATACTCGTCCTTGAATATTTCAAGGACGATTTTTTGTAGTTTTAAATGAAATGAAAAATATACAATAAAAACAAAGGCGAGAGGTATGTAAATGGAAAGAAATGTATTTGACGTATTGAATGAAAGAGGCTTCATTGAGCAGTGTACACATGAAGACGAAATCAAGGAACTTCTGGGCAAGGAGAGTGTAACTTTTTACATTGGATTCGACCCCACTGCAGACAGTCTTCATATAGGACACTATATTCAGATTATGGTTATGACTCATATGCAGAGACATGGCCACCAGCCTATAGCTATAATAGGTGGCGGAACTACAATGGTAGGAGATCCAAGTGACAGGACAGGTATGAGATCCATGATGACAAAAGAGACAATAGCTGCAAATGCTGAGAAATTCAAGCTTGTATTCAAGAAATTCCTGGATTTTGAAGACGACAAGGCTCTTATGGTCAACAATGCCGACTGGCTGCTTAATCTTAATTATGTAGACTTCCTCAGGGATGTAGGTGCTCATTTTTCTGTAAACAGGATGCTTACAGCGGACTGTTACAAGAACAGGATGGAGAAGGGACTTACCTTCCTTGAGTTCAACTATATGATAATGCAGGCATACGACTTCTACATGCTTCACAAACTTCACAACTGCAAGATGCAGTTTGGTGGAAACGACCAGTGGTCAAACATCATAGCAGGAGCGGACCTCATCAGAAGAAAGGATTCAGCTAGTGTATATGGAATGACTTTTTCACTTCTTACTACCAGTGAAGGAAAGAAAATGGGAAAGACTGCAAAAGGTGCTTTGTGGCTTGATCCTGAAAAGACATCACCATATGATTTCTACCAGTATTGGAGAAACATAGATGATGCTGATGTGAAGAAATGTCTGGCACTTCTCACATTCCTTCCTATGGAAGAGGTAAACAGGCTTGGTGGACTTGAAGGTGCGGAAATAAATCATGCAAAGGAAGTGCTGGCATTCGAAGTCACAAAGCTTATACACAATGAAGAGGAAGCCCTGAAGGCTCAGGAAGCTGCAAGAGCATTATTTACCAAGGGAACTGATTCAGACAATATGCCTTCAAGCGACATTGAAGTTGCAAAGCTTGACGAAAATCCTACAATAATAGATATTATGAACCTAGCAGGACTAATCAAGACCAATAGTGAGGGAAGAAGACTTATTCAGCAGGGCGGAGTATCCGTAAACGATGTAAAAGTTGAAGATATCAAAAGGGTTATTACAGCTGAAGATTTTGTAGACGGAAGACTGATTATCAAAAAAGGAAAGAAGAAATTCCATAGATTAAATCTAATATAAAGGAAGAAAATATGTTGAAAGTAAAACTGGCTGCTGTCTGTGCATTCGGACTTGAAGCAGTAGTAAAAAGGGAGCTCCTCCACATGGGCTATGAAGACCTTAAAGTGGACAATGGATGGATATATTTCGAAGGAAACCTTGAAGATATTGTAAAAACCAATATCAATCTTAGAAGTGCCGAAAGGATACTTCTTGTAATGGGAGAATTTGAAGCATACACCTTTACGGAGCTTCATGACGGTACATTCGACCTTCCATGGGGAGACTGGATTACTAGAGACGGAAAGTTCACTGTAAACGGAAAGTCATTGAAATCAAAGCTTTCGAGTGTTCCTGATTGTCAGTCTATAGTCAAGAAGGCAATAGTAAACAAGCTTAGGGAAGAATATGATCAGGAATGGTTTAGTGAAAAGGGCTCCGAATTTACGGTACAGATATCACTTAACAAAAACAAGGCAATACTTACCATGGATACCACCGGAACAAGGGAAGGCCTCTTCAAGAGAGGATACAGGAAAAATGCTGTTGAAGCTCCTCTCAAGGAGACTATGGCGGCTGCATTGATACAGTTGAGCTACTGGAACAAGGACAGGATACTATATGATCCAATGTGCGGGTCGGGAACAATAGCCATAGAGGCAGCACTAATGGGGACGAATACAGCACCTGGACTTTACAGGTCTTTTGCTGCTGAAGGATGGCCTGTTTTTCCCGATGATATGTGGCAGGATAATAGAGACTATTATGAAAGCCTTGTTGATGAGGATGTAGAACTACAGATATATGCTTCCGACATAAACCAGGAAGCAGTAAAGGCTGCAAGAAAAAATGCTGCAAGGGCAGGCATGGATAATTATATCAAATTTGAATGCATGGACCTTAAGGATGTAAGCCTGCCGGGCAAATATGGAGTTATGATAACAAACCCTCCATACGGTGATAGAATAGGTGACAAGGAAACTGTTGAAAGAGTTTCTGAAGACCTGGGAAGAATATTCGGCAGAGACAAGACCTGGTCAAATTACATAATCACACCATTTGAAAGGTTTGAAAAGCTTTATGGATCAAAAGCATCAAGGAAGAGAAAACTTTTTAATGGTAATGTTAAGGTAAACTATTATCAGTATTATGGAGAAAGAAAACCTAGAGATTAAATTCGACAATATCAAATACAAGTATAAAAAAGCGGCTAAAAGTCGCTTTTTTTCTTTTATAGACCTTTAAGGGCACAAGTTTTTATTTATCCGAAGCATGGTCTTGTGGTATAATTGATGGTAAACTTAATAGAATTATCTAGAAATATAAATTAAACTTTAACCGGGAGGATATCTAATGATAATAGGACACAAGGATGATATAGAGTTTGTAATACCCCAGGATCCATCAGTAAAAGGTGCTGGAATGAAGAAAATTATAGGAGCCGAAGAAGGATGGGAGGACTATGTTATGAGGATAGTGAAACTTGATCCCAAGGGAAACAGTTTCGACCACAAGCATCCATGGCCCCACATCAATTACTATATAAAAGGAAAAGGAATCCTCAATATAGAAGGAGAGGATTTTGAAGTTGAGGAAGGGGGATATACCTTAGTCCCTGCAGGTAAACAGCATCAGTGGAGAAATGAATCCGACGAGGTTTTCGAATTCATATGCATAGTGCCCAAGGAAGGACACAAGTAATTGGGAAAAATAGATGAAAGGGATATAATGTTTGCAAGGGCGGCATATGAAAAAGGCAGCCCTCAATATGAAGATTACTATTCCAGAAACAGCAGCAAAAAAGAACTTGATGATGAATTAAGGGATAAAAAGGCAAACAACTATAAGAAGACTGCCTACTACAACGATTTGTATAGTCCTTTGGTTGATTCAAATTTCAGATTTCTGTCTGATATTGGGCATCTGGCAGAAGGCCAGGTTTCAGAAAACAAGGTAGAAATTGACAAGGAGTCCTTTTCAACCACCCTCAAGGAGCTTGCTCTTGAATTCGGCGCCATGTCTTGTGGTATTGTGAAGATGAAAGACTACCACTTTTATAGCAATAGAGGACGGCATCCGGAAAACTATGGAGACCCAATAGATACTGAAAAGCACAAATACGGCATAGTCTTCACTATAGAAATGGACAAGGACAATGTAAACAGGGCGCCAAAGATTCCTTCAGCAGTTGAATCCACTATTGGATATGCCAAGGGTGCAATGATTGGAATGATGCTTTCCTATTATATAAGAGAGCTTGGATATTATGCACGGAATCATATGGACGGCAATTATCTTGTAATTGCACCTGTACTTGCAGAAGATGCAGGTCTTGGTCAAGTTGGACGAATCGGTCTTCTGGTAACCAGAGAAATGGGACCTAGAGTGAGACTTGGAGTTGTTACCACCGACCTTGAACTGGTTGAAGACAGGAAGGTGGATTATGGAATAAGACAGTTCTGCAGAATATGCGGAAAATGTGCAGTGACCTGTCCGGGAAAATCCATACCCCGAGATGACTGGAAATCATATGATGGTGTAGATATGTGGAAGACAGAGCAGGAATCCTGCTTTGGAATATGGACAAGTCTTGGAACCGATTGTGGAGTCTGCATGTCAACATGTCCTCTAAGCCAGGATATGGATGCAGAAGATAGGGAAAAGATAGGAACTACTCATGAAGCAAGAATAGAGCTTTTACAAAAATATACGGGAAAATACGGAATAAGATATTTCATCAAAGAAAATCCTAAATGGATGAAGTAAGGGAGAGATTTGGATATGTCAACACACGAAGCGAGAACATCAGTCAATTCTGCCCAGTTCAGGATTTTGGACAGTATGATAGACGGTGTAAGACTAATAAATAAATATATGACAGTAATACATACAAATGAATCCATAGAGAAGAACATTATGTCTCATACCATAGGAAAGAAATGTTATGAAGGAATAGGGAAATGTGAAAAATGCAAGGAGTGCGGTGCTGACAAAACCTTTGATACAGGTGAAACGGTAAAAAATTATCAGCAGATAAATGGAAAGCACTATATGGTCATAAGTTCTCCTGTATATGACAGATACAACGGCATATCTGCAGTTGTGGAAGTATTCAGGAATATTACCAAGGAAAAGGAATTGGAAAAGTCTTTGCTGCTAAGAAATGGCAAGATGAAGGAAGATATTGAATTTGCCAAGAGGATGCAGGTGAACATGCTTCCCTTGAAAGGTATATACAATGATCTGAAAATAGACTATTACTATGAACCTTCAGAACTTCTAAGCGGAGACATGTTTGATGTATTCAAGATAAATAAGGAATGTACAGGTTTCTATATTTGTGATGTCGTAGGACACGGTATATCGGCTTCCATGATAAGTATGTATGTAAAACAGACTGTCAGAGCAATAAGCAAGGACAGGACTGATATCAATGCAATCATGGGAGAACTTCACAGAACTTTCCTTGCACTTAATTTTGATGATGACAAGTATTTCTCGATATTTTATTGCATATTCAACAAGAATACCCATACACTTGAATATATAAATGCAGGACACAACTGTCTTCCACTATACAAGAGGGGCAGTGAAATAACGAAGATTGTAGCCAAAGGCTATCCAATATGCAATATATTCGATAGCGTATCATATGAAACCAACCATCTACAGATGGAGGAAAACGACAAGATACTCTTTTATACTGACGGCATAACGGAAATGAAGGATGATGAAGGAAAGTTTCTTGAGGAAGAAGGTCTTGTAGAAATATTTGATAAGTATGATGATATAATACCCAATATAGAAGACGAGATAAAAAATATCGGAGGTAGGAATACTGACGACCTGGCTCTGCTTGAAATAAAAGTAATATAGAATTGAATAAGAAACAAAATAATGATATAATGGCAAAACTTTTTTAAATTTAATTATGAGGTGAACTATGAAACATTTTTTTAAGGTGTTCTTCATATCACTGCTTTGCTTTGTGCTTATGATAGGAGCGGGAATATATACATATGTAAAATTCTTCAATCCATCGGAAAAGGGTGACTTTACACAAGTTGAGGATCCTATGTGGGACAAGGGTGAAGGCAGTGGTGAAGATGAATTGACACCCCTTGAAATAGCGATACAGAATTCCAAGAGAGTAAATATTGTATTGCTTGGAATTGAAGATGGAAGAACGGACACAATCATGCTTGTAAGCTTTGACAAGGCTACGGCAGAGGCTGATATAATATCAATACCAAGAGATACTTTTTTCCACAGGGCCGGATACGATAGTCCGGGAAGCAAGAAGATAAATGCAGTATACAGTTCCACCAAGGCACAGGGTGTCATGGGAGCAATAGAAAATATCCTGAAGATACCGGTACATAATTTTGTAACAGTTGATTACGAAGGTGTTGAAAAGGCAGTAGATGCCATTGGAGGAGTTGCTGTAAACGTACCTTTTGATATGGAATACGAGGATATATACGATGATCCTCCACTGCTGATAGACATAGAGGCGGGAGACCAGATACTTGATGGAGAACAGGCTCTTCAGTATTTGAGATTTAGGCATAACAACGACCTGACTGTAGGATATCCAGATGGTGATCTCGGAAGGATTGCAGCTCAGCAGGCATTTGTGAAGAGTGCTGTAAACAAGGCGCTGGGACTTAAGCTTCCTTCAGTGGTAAAGGCTGTATACCCTTATATCAAAACAGACCTTTCGCTGGCAGATATGCTTCTACTGGCAGGAGATGCCGTAAATTTTAAAACTGAAAATCTTGATACTGTAATGCTTCCAGGTCATGCAACCATAATAGACGGACTGTCCTTCTATGTACATGATCCAAAGGAAGTTGAAGAACTGGTTGAGGGACTTTATATGGAAGAGACCTTGCAGCAGTAGATGAGTAATTGAATTTATAGAATTGAATAGGACTTTCTCAAGGGCTTTGGGGAGTCCTTTTCATGTTCTGGGAGATAGATATGATAACGGTTATCTGCAATATGGAACTATTTATATACGAAAGCAAGTCCCTTAAGGATAAGAGAAGGGTCCTTAAGAGTCTTATGAGCAGGCTAAGGGAAAGGTACAATATTTCAATAAGTGAGACTGACTACAATGAAAAATGGAATAGATCTCTCATATCTTTTGCCCATGTTTCCAATTCCAGGATTTTGGGAGAGCAGACAATTGACAAGGTAATAACTTTTGTGGAAAATGACGGAAGGGTTGAAATAGTAGACACGGAAAGGATGATATGCTGATGGACAATATAGAAGGAATACTAAATAAACTGGAGAAACAGCACCCCGATGCACAATGCGAACTCTACCACAATACACCCTTTCAACTACTGGTAGCTACAGTACTAAGTGCCCAGTCAACTGACAAGGGTGTTAACAAGGTAACTTTGGGATTGTTTGAAGAATATCCCGACCTTGATTCTTTTTTGACACTTGAGCTTGAGGATATTGAAGAAAAAATAAGAAAAATAGGACTCTATAAGAACAAGTCAAAAAGCATTTACAAACTTTGCAGATTATTGAAGTCTGATTTTGGAGGAAAGGTGCCATGTGGCGAAAAGGAGCTCATGTCACTTCCTGGTGTAGGAAGAAAGACGGCTTCCGTAGTCAGGTCAGTAGCATTTGAAATACCTGCCCTTGCTGTGGATACTCACGTATTTAGGGTTTCCAGAAGGATAGGACTAACTGATGCAAAGACTCCCGATAAGGTATCGGATGATTTGATGAAGCTGATATCGGAAGAAAGGTGGATACTTTCACACCATCTTTTCATATTTCATGGAAGGCGAATATGCAAGGCTAAAAACCCTCTTTGTAGTGAATGCATGGTCTTTGGCGAATGTATGAAAAGGGGTTTGTAAAGGCTTGTGTAAAGTTTATGTTAAATTGTTAAATTGATGTGAAAAATATGTTTATATAAAGTAAAATAGATGTTATAATCTTTTATTGTGGAGGTGACCATGTCGTTGAAGATTGTATTATTTGAACCTGAAATACCACAGAATACGGGAAATATAGCAAGAACCTGCGCTGCAACGGGAACAGACCTTTATCTAATAAGACCTCTTGGATTTTCAGTAAGCGACAAGTATCTGAAAAGAGCAGGACTTGACTATTGGGACCTTGTGAATGTGTATTATTACGACAGCATATATGACCTTTTTGAGGAAAAAGGTATTGAAAATTTTTATTTTGTAACAACGAAAAGCAATAAATTTTATTCTGAAAATAAATATGAAGACAACAGTTTTTTTGTCTTTGGCAAGGAAACTGCAGGGCTGCCTGACAGGATACACCATGAGTATCCGGACAAGAGGATAAAGATACCCATGATAGACAACGAAAGGGCCAGGTCTTTGAACCTGTCCAATTCTGTCAACATAGTACTTTATGAAGCATTGAGGCAGACAGGCTTTGAAAACCTTGTATAGACCGGGAGGTGTAAAATGACACTGGCAATTGGACTGGCAGGGGGATTGGGACTTTTCCTTTTTGGAATGATATTTATGGGAGATGCCCTTCAAAAGGCTGCAGGACCTGCACTTAAGGATCTACTCGCAACACTTACCCAGAAGAAGGTCTACGGCATAGTCATGGGTTGCATAGTTACTGTAATAATCCAAAGCTCATCGGCAACAACTGTAATGACAGTTGGATTTGTCAATGCAGGACTACTTAATCTAACCCAGGCCATAGGCATAATAATGGGCTCCAATATAGGTACAACAGTGACCGCACAGCTTGTTTCCTTCGATATAGAGGTTGTAGCACCTATGATTGTTGGAATTGCAGTAGGAGTTTTCCTTTTAGCAAAAAATAAGAGAACAAAAAACATAGCAAATATTTTCATCGGCTTTGGAATACTCTTTCTTGGTATGGGACTAATGAAGGATGCCATAAAGCCATTGAAGGATTCCCAGGTCTTTGTTGATGCAATTGTAAATTTCAACAATCCTGTAATAGGACTCATGACAGGACTTGCTATAACCGCAGTACTTCAAAGTTCTGCTGCAACAACAGGTTTGCTCATAGCCGTTGCGGGAAGTGGCCTTTTGACCATTGAAATGGCTTTTCCCGTCATTCTGGGCTCAAATATAGGAACTTGTGTAACGGCACTTCTTTCAAGTCTAGGAACAAACAAGACGGCAAAGAGGGCGGCAGTGATACATATAGTGATAAAAGTACTGGGAGCCCTTGCCTTCCTAATTTATCTGAGGTTTCCTGTGCAGATTCTTGTGGAGCGTATGACTCCTCTGAAGGTGGAAAGGCAGATAGCCAATGCCCATACATTGTTTAACATTATAACTGTCATTGCAGTCTATCCATTTTCATCAAGGATAGTTGAACTGTCTCACAAAATCATTAGGGGAGAGGATGAAAGACAGAGAGGAGACCTTAAATTTGTTGACAACAGACTTCTGGCAACACCGGACATAGCCATTGGACAGATAAAGAAAGAAATACTTAGGATGTTCAATATTGTCAACCAGCAGCTTATAAATTCGAAAAAGATTTTTCTTGAATTCGATAGAAAATCGAGCAATGATGTATTTGAGACGGAAGAAGTGGTAAACAAGCTTGAAAGGGCTCTTGTAGACTACACAGTATCCCTTACAAGCAAAACTCTCAATGAAGAACAGATAGACAGAGTTGCACTTCTGGCCAGAACCATTACAGATGTAGAGAGAATAGGCGATCTGGCGGAAAATCTGGTAGAGATGAGTGCCGTAAACCATAGGAATAGGCTGGAATTCTCAGAAACGGCAAAGGAAGAAATAAAGGAATTATTTGATATGGTTACAAAAATATATACCCTTTCAAAAAATGTATTTGAATCAGAAGCACTTGAATCCAGCGTGGAAATACATGAATTGGACAAGGAAATAAAGAAGCTTGGAGAAGAATACCTTTCAAATCATATAAAGAGAATAAAAAAACCGGATTACAATACTCAGACAGAGCTTGTGTTTTTGGACGCATTGAGTAATCTGGAAAGAATTGGACATCATTCAAAAAATATAACGGAATCCGTATTGAGATTCACTGCTTAAAGCTTTTTAAAACTAGGAGGAAGAATGAATATTGCATTTGGATTAATAGGAGGACTTGGTCTGTTTTTGTTTGGCATGACCTATATGGGTACTGCACTTCAAAAATCAGCTGGTTCTAGAATGAAGAATATTCTGGCGGCACTTACTAAAAACAGACTAATAGGAGTAGTGGTAGGTGCACTGGTTACCATGGTTATTCAGAGTTCTTCTGCAACGACGGTAATGACTGTAGGATTTGTAAATGCAGGGCTTATGAATCTGACACAAGCTATTGGAATAATTATGGGAGCAAATATCGGTACGACTGTCACTGCACAACTGGTGGCATTCAAACTTACGGATATAGCGCCTCTCGTATTGGGAATCGGAGTTGCTTTCTGGTTCGGATCAAAGAAGAAAAAGGTCAAGGAAACTGCAGGAATATTCATTGGATTTGGTTTACTCTTCCTTGGTATGGCAATGATGAAGGATGCAATCACTCCTCTTAAGGAGCTTGAAGCATTCAAGACAGCCATTACAAGTTTCAATAATCCTATTGTAGGTATTTTCACAGGATTTGCAATTACTGCCATACTTCAGTCTTCATCGGCAACTACAGGACTTCTCATTGCTGTTGCAGGATCAGGACTCATGACTATAGAAATGGCCTATCCAATTCTTTTTGGTGAAAATATAGGAACCTGTGTTACTGCAATGCTTGCTGGAATCGGTGCAAACAAGACTGCAAAGAGGGCTGCATTAATGCACCTTATTTTCAATGTCTTGGGAACTGTACTCTTCCTTATATTCCTTAGAATACCTGTGCAGTATCTGGTTGAATACCTGTCTCCAGGCAATATTGAGAGACAGATAGCAAATGCACATACGCTCTTCAATATCATATGTGTAATAATCATGCTTCCTTTTGCCGGTTGGATTGTAAAGATTGCGGAAAGGCTTATCAAGGGAGACGATAAGGAAAAAGAGGGAGACCTCAAGTATGTTGATGAGAGACTTTTTGCCACTCCTGTAGTAGCCTTGGTACAAGTATCAAAGGAAGTATTGAGAATGGCAAAAATGGTTGAGCAGCAACTTATCGACTCAAGAGTTGCCATCATGAATAATGATGAAGATATGGTGTATTCCATATTCGAAAAGGAAAAACATGTAAATGCTATTGAAAAGGAGCTTCTTGAATATATGGTAAGTCTTTCAAAGCTTTCTTTGACAGGTAGACAAAGAGATAAGATAGCCACTCTTATGAATACCATTAATGATGTAGAGAGAGTTGGAGACCACGCCGACAATATTGCGGAACTTGCCCTTGTTAACATTGAAAATGGTGCTAAGTTCTCTGAAATGGCAAAAGAAGAGCTTACTGGAATGTTTGAACTTGTAACGGATGCATACAAGCTTTCCATACTTACTTACAAGACTACTGAAAGTGAACTTGGAAATAAGGTATTTGAAAAGGAATACAAGATCAATGAAATGGAGAAAAAATTCAGGAAGAGTCATATAAAGAGACTTAATGAGGGAGCCTGTGTAACCCAGACGGGTATCATATTCCTTGATACAATAAGCAATCTAGAAAGAGTAGGCGACCATTCTGCAAATATAGCAGGTAATATCATTGAGGTTATCAATAGAGACAGTGTTGATACAGAGGTTGCAGAAGATATGTAAGATTACGGCGGCTGTATTTATACAGTCGTTTATTTTTAGACTTTTTTGTGTGTTGGTGATTTGCTGAAGAGCACTTGACAAATGTGCTATACTATAGGGGTGGGGGGTATATGAAAACTATCCCTGGAGACTTATAATATAATAAGTTCATTATATGACCATGAAAGGAGAACTACAATGGAAGAAAGAATTTATGACGTTATCATTCTTGGTGGTGGACCTGCCGGACTTGCTGCAGGACTTTATGCAGGAAGAGCAAGACTTGATACACTAATGATAGAAAAGGAAAAGGAAGGAGGCCTCATTGTTCAGACTGAAGAGGTTGAAAACTATCCTGGAGCTCTTGAAGGCGATACGGGAATGACCCTTACACAGAGAATGGTAGAACAGGTTGACAAGTTTCTTGCCAACAGACTTATTGATACAATTACGGAAGTGGACCTTGAATCCGACATAAAGGTATTGAAGGGCAACAAGGGAGAATACAAGGCAAAGGCGGTTATAGTTGCTACGGGAGCCAAGCCCAAGCTTATAGGTTGTCCTGGAGAACTGGATTTCATAGGAAAGGGAGTATCTTACTGTGCTACCTGTGATGGTGCATTCTTTGAAGGATTTGAAGTTTATGTTGTAGGTGGAGGAGATTCTGCAGTTGAGGAAGCCATTTTCCTTACAAGATTTGCTAGAAAAGTTCATATAATCCACAGAAGAGATGAATTGAGAGCAGCCAAGTCCATTCAGGAAAAGGCATTTGAGAATGAAAAGATAGATTTCATCTGGGATTCACAGGTTGAGGAAGTCAAGGGAACAGGACTTGTTAACTCAATGGTCATCAAGAATAGAAAAACAGGTGAAATTACAGAAATAAAGGCTGATGAGAATGATGGCATATTTGGAATATTTGTATTCATTGGATACAATCCGATTACTGAACTCTTCCGGGACAAGCTTGACATGAAGGATGATTACCTGATTACCAATGAAACAATGGAGACAAACATACCTGGAGTCTTTGCAGCAGGAGATGTAAGGGATAAAATGTTGAGACAGGTGGTGACGGCAACTGCAGATGGTGCAATTGCTGCTGGTTCGGCAGAAAGATACATAGAATGCAAGGAATTCGGATGCTGATAAGAGAATAACTATTACGAAAACGTAAAAAGTATAGAAACTTTTTACGTTTTTTTAACTTTTTGAACATCGCTGGGAAATCACTAATATTTAAGGACTTGTGACGTTGATTTTATGCGGTTTTTGATGCTTTGGCATACAT
>CAZFYP010000028.1:0-21155 GCA_964523535.1 uncultured Clostridia bacterium | reverse complement strand
ATAATACTTCTTCTCTTCCATTTCACCTATATCCATTCTTAAAACTTGAGAATTTGATTCCATTTCAACAGTTCCTGTCTGTCTGTACTTACATCAACTACTTCTATTGTCTTGTTGATTCTTCTCATTCTTGTTCTTGTAGTTTCAGACATTCTTATGATGTCCCTGTTCCTGGTTGTAGTAGTACCATTGATTTGTTCAAAAAGAACAGGATCATTTATCTTTATTGTTATGTCCCTGTCTGAGTAATCCTTAAGATCCTTGCAAATCTCAGACAATGCATAAAGTCCTACCAGTATAGGCTTCTTGTAATCCAGATACCTGGATTTTTTACAGACTTCCTCTTCATTGTCAAATATGCAGTATCTGATTTCTATATCTTCATTTTCATAAAATCCTGGAATTCCTTCCAAATATGCTGTGATCATTTATTCCTCCGTTGTCACACTGATCTAACCCAGTATTTCCTTTACTCTGCCAACAGTTCCACAATCAAGCATGACTTTTATTCCATGAGGATGATTTGCTGAATTCGTCAAAATCCTCTCAATTACACCTTCAGTCAATTTCCCTGAACGTTGATCCTGCTTTTGCACTATGTTGACTTTTAAACCTTTTCTTATGTTTATACGTTTTTTTCCATCCATTTACAGACTCCTATTTCTCCCCAAACAAAGATTCCTTTATTTGAGCAAAAAATGATTTTTTCTCAACAGGAGGCCTTTTGGCTGTTTTTATTTTTTCTCTGATTTCCTTGTTTATGTCTTCCTGTGTCCTTTGTGGTCTTCTCGCCCTGTTTTCAGTCTTCACAGTTTTCTTTTCAACAGGCTTTGCTACAGTTTTCTTTATAGGTTTTTTATGACCTTGAGGCTTTTTCCTGTCAGGTTTTTTATTTCTTTCGTCAGATTTTCTTTCATCAGAATTTCTTTTATCGGCAGGCTTGCTTCTGACTGCCCGTTTCTTCCTGTCTGAATCTCATTTTTTAGGCTTACTCTTATTTGATTTGGCAGCCTGTTTTGCTAGGTTCTTCTTGGTGATTTCAACCCATTTGCCTGAAGCATTGGCAATACATTCTTTCACATGAGCATCTGACGGAAGTTCCTCTTCATATATGACAACTCCTACATGCTCTTCAATCTCATAGAAGGCCATGAAGTCTTCAGATGTTACAAAGGTTATTGCCTTTCCAGTGTTTCCTGCACGTCCGGTCCTTCCAATTCTGTGGACATAACTGTCCTTTTCCACAGGAACATCATAATTGACTACAAGATTTAGATTGTCTATATGCAAACCTCTGGCAGCAACATCTGTCGCTACAATTATCTGCACATCTCCTTTCTTTATCTTCTTTACTGTTTTGAGTCTCCTGTTCTGCGATATGGCTCCGTGAAGAGGTGCCGTCACATATCCTTTCCTTTCAAGGAAGGCGTTGACTCTTTCAACTGCAACTCTTGTGTTACAGAAAACTATACAGCTTTCAGGCTGTTCCACTTTAAGGATCTTGTTGAGCTGAGTATTCTTTTCATTGTACTTGACCTTATAGTATATCTGCTGTACCGTATCAACAGTCTTCGTATCTGATTCAAGTTCGATTGTAAAAGGATCCTTCATATATGACTGACATATATGCTTGACTTCATCAGGCATTGTGGCCGAAAACAGCAATGTCACCCTGTCCTTTGGAAGTCTTTTTATTATACTTTTCACCTGGTCTATGAAACCCATATCCAGCATCCTGTCTGCTTCATCCAATACCAGATACTTTATATTCTTAGTCTTAAGAGTTTTTCTCTGAAGATGGTCATATACACGTCCCGGAGTACCCGATACGATGGATGCCCCCTTATTGAGAGCTTCAATTTCAATACTTATATTGTGTTGTCCATATACAGGTGTTGTCTTGAGTCCGCTATTTTTGGACATTTGTCTTATGTCCTGGTCTACCTGTACAATAAGTTCTCTGGTAGGTGCCAGTATCAGACACTGAGGTTCCTTTATTTCAGGATCAACCAATTGGATTATCGGTATTCCAAAAGCTCCTGTCTTACCACTGCCTGTCTTTGACATGACTATCAAATCTTTATTCTGCAATACATAAGGTATTGCTTCCCTTTGGACCTCTGTAGGCTCCAAAAATTCCATTTTTTCTATGGCCTTGATTATTGAAGGCGACACGCCTAAATCACTAAATGTTTTTCCCATAATTCCTTCTTTCATATTCTTTCTCTCTCTTATTATCACTACACTCTACCATTATATGGGCCTGCAGTCAAATTTCTTTCCATTTTCTTTTATTCTTCTTGCAAAATCTCCTTCTGTAGCTTTTTTGTCAGAGATTTGAAGACAATTTCATATGAATTGTCTATAAGTTTATAAATCATTTCATCGGGTACATCTGAATGGAATAAGACAGTATTCCAATGACGCTTGTTCATATGATAGGCAGCTATTATTCCTTCATGTTCCTGCCTGAGTTCTAGATTTAAATCAGGGCTACACTTAAGGTTCAATCCCTTGTCTCCTTGTCTGTCGTATACCAAGCCAAACATCTTGTTTCCCACCTTGAATACCAAAGTCGTTTCATCGAAGGGATAGGTCTCTTTTGCACCTTTTTTTGACAGACAATATTTTACCGCTTCCTTTACATCCATAGCTACCTCCAGTAATTAACTGTCATCTGCAATTCATTTAACATCATATTATACCATTGCTTGACCCTCAATTCAATTCTCTGTTGCCATCAATGGAGTTTAGGTATATTATTATTCGTGAACATATTTATCTTTATACTTACTCGGAGGTCAATGGAATGAAAAAATCCATACTTATAGCATGTGAAACACTGAAAGAAGAAGTTGAAAAACTAATGGAAAGCATAGATAAGAAACCTGATGTTGTATGGATGGAGGGTGGACTACATATCTCACCTGAAAACCTGCGAGATCATATTCAAATGGAAATAGAAAAGCATGACGGCAATTACGAAGAAATCATCCTGGTCTACGGATTTTGCGGTGGTGGAGTAGAGGCTCTAGTAACAAAAACATCAACCCTGATAATCCCAAGAGTTGAAGACTGTATATCCATCCTACTTGGTGGCGACAGTGAAAGAAGCAAGGTAAATGAAATAGACAAACCTTTTTTTCTAACAAAAGGATGGGTCAGGACTATTAATGAAATGGAAGGACTCAACTTCAAATCCATAAAGAAGAAATATGGAGATGAACTGGCAAAAAAACTCTACAAGGAAATATGCGGTTCTTACTGCAATATAGATATAATAGATACAGGAGCCTATAAAATTGAAGAAATCGATGATGAACTGGTAGAAATATTGGACGCACTTCAACTACCATCCAAAACTATTGGATGCAATCTAATCATGATGGAACAGCTCTTGAACAGAAAATGGAATGAAAACTTCGTTATTAAGGGACCGGGTCAAAAAGTTGAAAGAAGCGACTATTATTAATAGTATTTCTATTGTAATAGTCCAATCGGTTACTGCAATGAAAATAATATCCCTTGTCTACGGTTTCTGACAGGCTTCCATGCTTACAATAGAATCTCCCTTCATATTCAATTATATTTACCAAAGCCTTCTATTTGATGGGAACCAGCCTTTTCTACTATATTTTCAAGGACAAGATAAAAAAAAGTGATAACCGGTTATTATGAAACCGGTCATCACTTTACTATTAAAGAATATATTCTTATTGTTAAATATTCTATATCTTTTCCTTAATATTATTCTTCAAAGAATTTGTTTTCGATCAAATCTACAAGCTCATCTACAGCTTCCTTTTCATCGCTTCCTTCAGCCTTGATAGTGATAGTAACACCCTTCACTGCACCCATTGTCATAAGTCCCAATATACTCTTTCCTGCTACTTCCTTGTCATCTTTCACAACCTTGATGTCGCTTTCAAACTTCTTTGCAGCATCAACAAATATTTGTGCCGGCCTTACATGGAATCCTGTCTCGTTTTGAATCAATACGTCCTTTGAATACATAGTTGTTTTCTCCTTTAAATTTAGTATTTTATATTTTTTAAAATTTTATTGACTTTATATTTTTTCGATAGCTACCTTGTCCAGATTCTTTCTTATATCTTCAAAATTACATACCTGGGTACCTTCTTTTGTAGCCGTCATGGTTCCTGCTGATGTAATCCATTTTGCAATGAATTCTATATCGTGATTATTCATGATTGAATAAGACAATGTTGCCACCATTGAATCTCCGGAACCTACAGTACTTTTCACTTGAATGGGGAATGGTCTTACACGGTATGTTTCACTTTCATTGGCTATGATGGAACCTTGACCTCCCATCGATACTACTACCAGATTGACACCTCCGTCAATGAGCTTCTTGACATCTTCAACTATCTCTTCATCTCTTGTATAGGTTCTTACGAACAAGTGTTCCAGTTCGTCAAGGTTGGGTTTTACAGCATAGGGTTTTGCTTCAAGACCCTTTCTGAAGAGTTCTCCATCAGCATCAAGGATAGACCGGATGTTTCTTTCCTTGGCCTTAAGTATATACTTTTTGTAGATATCAGTATCTACTCCAGGCGGTATACTTCCACTTAATACGAAAACTTCAACATCATTAAGAACCTTGTCCAACAAAGCATCATACCTCTTCAAGTCTTCTTGAGATACAAATGGTCCCATTTCATTGAACTCTGTAATTTCACTTTTGCTTCTGTCGAATACTTTAAGGTTAGTCCTTGTTTCACCTTCAATTTCAAGAAAATTCGATTCAATGCTCAGATCATCCAAATAAGCCAACAAGCGTCTTCCCTGGTGTCCTGCAACAATTCCAGTTGCCCTTACATCTACTACAAGATTCTTGAGGACCTTTGCTACATTAATACCCTTACCTCCGGCATCAATCCTACCTTCATTTATTCTGTTTAGTCCACCTGGATGCAAGCTGTCTATCTCAACTGTCTTGTCAAGGGCCGGATTCATTGTAAGAGTCAATACCTTGTTAATCATCATTTTCACCTCACTTATTATCCAATCACTACTTCAACACCTTTTTCTTCAGCTTTACTAACAAAGTCATCAGAAGTATTTGTATCAGTTATTATATAATCCAAATCTGTGATATCTGCAAACTTTGCAAAATTTATAAGATTGGTCTTTGTATGGTCAGCCAGCAATATCTTGTATTTTCCTGCACCTATCATCCTTCTTTTCATTGAAGCTTCTGTCAGATTAGGTGTAGTGAGCCCCTTATTTATATCTACTCCATTAGTAGATATAAATACCTTATCTGCCTTAATTCTGTCAAATGCCTCTTCAGCAATAGGTCCTACTAGAGAAATTTGATTCTTCCTCAACCTTCCTCCGGTAAGTACCACTACTATACCTTCTCCTTCTTGGAGAATCTGTGCAATAACTATAGAATTTGTGACTACAGTCAGTCTCTTTCCTACAATGAGTTTTGCCAATTCATAAGTGGTAGTACCTGAATCAAGAATAATTTTATCACCATCCTCAATCAATTCCACTGCCTTCCTGGCAATTCCCATTTTCTCATTTTGATAACTGCTCTGCTTTTCGCCAAATAAAGAATTCATATTCATTTTGTGTTCTATTGGAATTGCTCCTCCATGAGTACGCTTTATCCTTTCTGCATCTTCTAATTCTTTAAGATCTCTTCTGACAGTTGAAGCAGAAACGTTGAATTCATTACATAGTTCCTTTACTGAAGCCCTAGATTTGAGATTTACATATTCTACAATTCTAGTCTTTCTTTCTTCTTCGAATAAAATTTTATTCACCTCGCTCATTTACGACCGTTTTTAATTAACTATGACTTAATATGATTATATGGCCTTATTTCTGATTTGTCAAGACTGATTATTTTACCCTACTTTATGTAGGAATAAGACTAATTTCTTTTCTACTATTTGCATGATGATGAATCTTTTATATAATACTATAATAAAAAAACAAAAGAAAACGTATTCAAGAAAGATTATAATTTATAGATTAGTATTATTTATATTTATATACTTATAAAGGATGTTTCTTTTAGATTATAACTCATATAAAAAATCATTTGTAATTGACCACTTGAGAGCGTTTTTAATAATTACTATATAATACTTTTTAAATAAAGGAGAATTAAATGAAACTTTTTGAACAAGAACCGAGAATGCCAAAAGCTGATGGCTTTAGAATCATTACTATAGGTACTGGTTCTCCACCACTAAATACTAGAAGAGCTTCACCATGTACACTTATTCAATACAATAATGTCTTTTTCCCAGTTGACTTAGGTTACGGTGCTGTTGCAAATATGTTCAGCATGGGAATCACTCCCGCTGATATAAAGCATACTTTTATAACTCACATGCACTCAGACCATACTATTGATTACGGTCAATTTCTAATGGGAGGATGGCACCAAGGTAGAAGAAGTCTTGTTACAGTTGGACCTAAAGGAATTGAAGAAATGCACGGACACTATGTTGGAATGTATTCTGAAGATATTTCATACCGAATGGGTCTTGGTAATCCGGCTGCTGGGCTTACTGAAAACATGGACTTTAGAGTAGTCAAAGGTGGAGAGAGTTTTGATTACGAAGGTGTTTTGATTTCCTGTCTTCATGTTCCACACACAGCTTATACTGTAGCTTACAAATTTGAAGCTGACAATAAAAAAATAGTTGTTAGTGCTGACTTAACTTATAGCGAAGAGTTCATAGAATTTTCAAAAGATGCTGATGTGATAATTCTTGATGCTAATATGGCTCCTTCCGATGTTCCAAAGCACTCTGATCCTATCTTCTTGGAAAGAATATTAAAATCCCATGCAACTATTGAACAAATTGCCGAAATGGCCCAAAAAGCCCAAGCAAAAGCAATAATATTAACTCATTTTACACCTAAACTTTATCCTGGTCAAACAGCCAATGTAGTAGGGCAAATTTATAAAGGTGAAATTCATCTTGCCGAGGATTGTCTAGCCCTTGATCTAGACTAAAAATAAATTTATAAAGAGAGGTAACTATTTATGGAGCAATCCAAAGGAAAAAAAAGCAATAATAATCTCAACAAAAAAAGCATGATTAAATGGGCTATTAACATTATTTTACCTTTAATTGTACTTATGATTCCAGTATCTGCAGGATTTACACCTGCAATTAAGACATTCCTTGTAATAACAGTGTTGTGTGTTGGTCTTATGGCAACTGAAAACATTCCGATTTTTGCAGCATCGCTATTATTACCTGTACTTTATGCTCTATTCTTGGATGGAGTCAACAACGCAGTCATCTATAAACCTTGGACTACTGATGTTCCTTGGCTTACAATAGGTGGATCAGTTCTGACTATTGCACTACAAAAAAGCGGCCTTCTTAAAAGACTTGCCTATAAAACAATTCTTTTGTTTGGTGCTAATTTTAGAGGTATGATATTCGGTATGATGGCAGTAGGTATTGTTGTTTCTGCTGTTATGGCAAATCTTCCTGCAAAAGCAATATTGCTTGGTGCTTTCGCTTTAGGTATCTGTGACGCTATGGACTTTAAATTAGGTTCTCGTGAAGCATCAGCTTTGGGACTTGCTGCCATTACTTCATGTCTTGGCCCTTCTTATCTCTACTATACAGGTTCAGGTGGAACTATCGTTACCATGGGTATTGCTGAAGGTCTTGGAGTTGATATCCCGACATGGAGTGAATATTTCGTTCACATGGCTTTACCACAACTAATCTACACACTAATCACCATTGTAGCAATTTTAGTTCTATTTAAACCTAAGCAAAATATTTCTTCTAAGGATTATATCCAAAAAGAACTTAAAGAAATGGGTAAAATGACATCTAAAGAGTCAAAACTAGCTGTAATAAGTGCCCTGCTAGTAGTACTTATTGCTACTGCCGGCTCACACCCATTAAACCCAACACAGTTGTTCCTTGTTGTTGCCGCTATATTAATGTTCCCTGGAATTAATGTTATTACTCCTGGAGACGTTAAGGATATAAACATCACTCCTGTAATATTTATTACAACATGTATGACCATTGGTTTTGTTTCAGGATCTATAGGATTTGGCGGTTTCGTTTCAAACATTGTTTATCCTCTAATAGAAGGTGCTACAAGTCGTGTTATAGGTGGTCTTTGGTCACTTGGTTTCGTAATGAACTTTGCACTTACTCCAACAGCTTGCTACTCAGTTCTTACAGAACCAGTAATCTCAATGGCACAAGCAGCAGGACTTAATCCTGTACCTGTTATTTATGCTTTTGTACATGGTGTTGAGCAAGTTCTTCTACCATATGAATATGTACCGGTCCTTATCATCTATGGATATGGAATGACATCATTTGGAAGTTTTGTCAAGTACGGCTTAATTCGTGCCATAATAAGTTTTGTATGCATATTCGCTATATTCATTCCATGGTGGAAACTAATAGGTATATTCTAAATAGATACTATTCAGAAAAGAATGGTATCACTATAGCTAAGTATACATTTGGAAATAGAATCAAAAAGATAAGAGCTATTGGCTGTATTGCCAGTAGCTCTTTTTAAAGGTTTTTCAATTGTAGTTTGGTAAATAATATTGTTAAAAAATACCCGTATACTCTTCCGGATCCAATATATTGAGCATTTTAAGAATGATGAATGAAAAATACAGTCTTACTATATCCTTTAATTCATAAGGATTAAGTCCCGACAGCTCTTCAATCTTCTCCATTCTGTAGACCATGGTAGATCTATGGATATGAAGCATATTTGATGCATCCACCTGCTTTCCCTTGGCGATAAGCAAGGTATAGAGAGTATATGTATACTGTGTATTGTTTTCACGGTCGTATTCCAGCAAATATAGAAGGCTGGGATGACAAAACTCCTTTATATCCATATCTCGAGGAAGCATGTCAAGCATATGGTAAATAACATAATTATCATATACGTATACGGTTTCATCCTTGTTGCTGATAATACCCATTTCAACAGCCTTCAAGGATTGCTTGTAATAATAACTCAACTCTGAAATATTTTGGAAGTATCTGCTGAGACCTCCCTTCAGATTATGCTTCTTCATAAATTCAATGATATTGCCGGAAACCTTGCAGTTGCTAAATTCATTAATTTTATTATTTATGAGGAGTACAATATTACCCTGGTATTGGACCACCTTGAACCCTGACAGCTTTTTCAATTCATTGAGCTTGATTCCCTTTGCATTGACATCATACATCCTTATAGTAAGTACATGGAAAAACCTGTTGAAAGTCAAGTCTATATTTTCAATCCACTTATCTATAATTTCAGACTTGTCAATATTTTCACTCAAGATATTTATTAACAGCTTTTCAAACAGAACATCCTGTTTGTTATTTTGGATTGTAGACCGTTTTCCCATTTCAATGGACAATGCCTTGCACATCTGGGATACAATTTCTATATCGCTTTCACTGAAGGATTTTTCAAAATCAATAACAATCATACATGCCGCTACCCTTCCTTCACTTACAATCTCTCCCCCAATAATACTATAATTCACACCTGACATATCAACTGAAAATATCGATGCATTACCGGTAACATGTTGCCTTGATTTATAGGAGGAATCCAAGCTATCTCCCGAAAAGAGCTTTGAAAAGGAATGTTCGCTAAGGTTTGGTATGTTTGAAAGGTTTTTATTGGCCAGTATTATGCCTTCCTCATTACAGATGGCAATGGGATTGTTTATTATACTATATTCTATTTCCAGAATATTGTAAACATCTCCAAATTTGTTCTTTTGAGCGAAACTATCCGATAAGAATCCAGTCTCCCTGGTAATTCTCTGGTTGACAAACAAAATTTCATAGACTTCATTGAAAAGTCTGGGGATATCCACATCCTTGTCAAGGATTATCAAATTTATACTCATGTCTTCCAGCACATCTTTAGGGATTTCTCTGTCTTTGAGGCATAAAATATTGGCCTTGTCCAAAAATGGCAGCAAGTCTTCCAATGTTGAAGTCTTTCCTATATATAAAATGCATGGATCCAGAACAAGGGTATTTTCCACCAAGAATTTTATAGAAGTAAAAGAAGTACAGTTCCCCTGTGATTCATAAAGCTCAGGTTGGTAATGCTTTAGTTTTTTATATAATCTATGTATATCCAAATTATGCGAAACCTCCCTTGATAAATTATGGCTACATTAATTTTACTATATTCACTATAACCACACAAGCTATAGATAGATTTTATAATAAATCCACCACAAAATCATCCAACATTAGGCAGTAAATGGGGCTTCCTATACCATACTTTGTGTAGAATGCTTTTTTGCCGTTTTTATGATAGATTAAGGTAAGAATATTTATGTGTATTTATAACTTTCTCAAGCATGTTATCAATATAAAGGAAGGTAATTTATGGGAGAAACAAGAACGATAAAAACCGCATGCAGAGGCTGCCACGGCGGTTGCGGAGCACTGGTTACAGTTGAAGACGGCATTGTAAGAAAAATCAGACCTGACAAGGACTCCCCTATCAGCAAGGGAAGGATGTGCCCCAAGGGTCTTGCCGGCATAGACCTCCTCTATCATCCCGACAGGCTTAAATATCCAATGAAAAGAGCCGGAAAACGAGGAGAGGGCAAATGGGAAAGAATCTCCTGGGACCAAGCCTACGATATAATCGTTGAAAATATTAGAAAAATCGAAAAGGAATATGGCATCGAATCCCTTGCAATAGCACAGGGGACGGGACGCCATCACCTTAAATATGTAATACGTTTTGCCAACACCCTGGGCACACCAAACTGGTTTGAACCTGGAACAGCACAATGTTTTGTCCCTAGAATCACTGCAGGCCTTATGACTTACGGTTATCATCCTGTAGTTGACTACTATAGCGATGTCAATCCTGAATGCATAGTAGTCTGGGGAGCCCATCCCGGCAACAGCGGTGCAGACTGCGAAAGCATGTTCAGGTTCAAGGATGCCATAAAGAAGGGATCCAGACTTATTGTAATTGATCCAAGAAAGACAGATATAGCCGAAAATGCAGAACTCTTCCTTCAAATAAGACCGGGAACCGACGATGCCCTTGCACTTGGCATGATGAATATCATAATCAATGAGGAATTGTACGACAAGGAGTTTGTTGAAAAATGGTGCTATGGATTTGAACAATTGAAGGAAAGGGTCCAGGAATATCCTGTCGAAAGAGTATCTGAAATAACATGGATTCCTAAGGATAAAATAATTAAAGCAGCAAGGATGATGGCTACTGTAAAACCAGCCACACTGGAATGGGGCTGTGCCATAGAACATACTCCAAATACAATGCAGACAGTTAGGGCCATAGCAATTTTGCCTGCACTTACAGGAAACCTTGATGTTAAGGGAGGTTTCATAGAAGGCATGCACCTGCTTCCAGATCCCGACCTTCACCTCAGGTATCTTCCAATGGAGCAAAAGCTTAAAAGACTTGGCATAGAGGACCATAAGTTCCTTTCAGGAACCCACAAGGCATCTCCCTCGGCCCATATACCCACAGTGTTTAAGGCAATGGACACAGGAAAACCTTACCCAATAAAGGGTCTCATGCTTTGCGGCAACAACGGACTGATCAGCATTGCTGACAGCAAGAAAACATATGAAAGCCTTATGAAACTTGATTTTATATGTTCACAGGAGCTTTTCATGACACCCACTACGGAACTTGCCGATGTAGTCCTGCCTGTAGGATGCTGGCTTGAAGTGGATGCCATACTAAGCGGACCTACCATAGCAGACCATATAGGACTGGTACAGAAAAAGATTGTAAGAACACATGAATGCAAGTCCGATGAGGAAATCTTCATTGAACTTGGCAAGCGACTTGGCATAGACTACGGCCAGTCACAGGATGAAATGTTTGACTTCCAGCTGGCTTCAGTACGTGAAAGGTTTCCACAGTACAAGGACCTTGACATGGATAAATTCAGAGACCTTAGCTATATTGAAGTTCCCATAGAATACAAGCAATATGAAAAAAACAATAGGGGATTCAAAACACCTACAGGCAAGGTTGAATTCTATTCCACCACAATGGAAGAATTTGGATACGATCCCCTTCCATTCTACAAGGAACCGCCTGAAAGCCCCTATAGCAATCCAATGCTTGCAAAGGAATATCCTCTGCTTCTCAATACGGGTGGGCGTTCACTTTTCTTCTTCCTGTCTGAAAACAGGCAGATGAAATCACTTAGAAAGCACCACCCCTATCCACAAGTCGAAATACATCCAGAAACCGCTGAAAAATACGGCATCTGCCAGGGAGACTGGGTATATATAGAATCACCTCGGGGCAGAATAACACAAAAGGCCCTTGTTACCGAAAGCATAGCTCCAAACAGCATCAACTGCCAATACGGCTGGTGGTTTCCAGAAAAAAAGGACACTACTGACCACGGTGTATGGGAATCCAATGCAAACATACTTACATCCAGGGACAAGCCCTATGATCCCTCCCTTGGTACCTATCAGCTGAGGGCACTCTTGTGCAAGATTTACAAGAATGAAGACCAGACTGATGCGGATTTTGATCCGAATCTATGAAGCTCGCTCATAAAAACCACATAGCAGTTCCCTGTTCCGTCGATTATGTCGAACAGACCTGAATCAACTCCTCCGATTCAGGTCTTTTTATAATTTTATTTTCACCTTATAAAGTAATACTTAGACTTGCAGCTTGCTCAAACATGGAATCAATAATCTCTTTAACGGGTTGTACTTCATTTACCATACCGCATATCTGTCCTGCCATGACCGATCCCTTCTTCATATCACCTTCAAATACAGCCTTTCTAAGGGACCCCATGGAAAGGTCCTCCAGCTCGTCCCTTGATGCCTTTCTGCTCTCAAGTTCCAGAAATTCAAGGGTCATTTCATTCCTTATTCCTCTGACGGGTCCGCCTATGCTCCTGCCGGTAACAAGGGTGTCCGTATCTATGGCATTGATTACCTCTTCCTTAAATCTTTCATGAACAGGGCATTCTTCGGCTACCAGGAACCTGGTTCCCACTTGAACTCCCTTGGCTCCAAGGGCCATGGAAGCCACAATTCCTCTGCCATCTGCAATTCCTCCCGCTGCAATAACAGGTATTGATACAGCATCAACAACCTGTGGTAGCAATGCCATGGTTGTAGTCTCTCCAACATGGCCACCAGCTTCAGTCCCTTCTGCAACTACTGCATCCACACCCAAAGCCTCTACACGCTTTGCAATTTTGACAGATTGTATGACGGATATTATTTTTATACCTGCATTCTTCCACATTGCAATATATGGTGCCGGCGATCCTGCTCCTGTCACAGCAACCTTGACCCCTTGGTCAACAATCAAATGAGCCAGTTAATCACTTTTTGCGGACATCCTCTTGATGTTTCCACCAAAAGGTTTGTCAGTCCTATTTTTACACTTCCCAATCTCTTCCCTCAACTGTTCTGCACTCAAGCCTCCGGAAGCTATTACTCCCAGTCCTCCTGCATTAGATACGGAGGCTGCAAATTCTCCCATGCTTATCTGAGCCATACCTCCCAGGAGTATTGGATATTCAATATTTAGCAATTCTTTTATTTTCATTTTTAATTTTACGATAGGCCAATTACATATCGTACTCTCCCTTATAATTCAACACATACAGCCGGACCACTTCTCATTTAAAGAAACCAGGTCCGGCTACATGAATATTTTATTTTACAAAACGGATTTATTGTACTGATTTATTCTATTGATTTGTATTCTGGATTATTTGATATTTGTATTTTTTGTACTTAAGGAGTAATTTCATTATCCGTTCTGTAAAATCAATAACTTATGATAATATTTGCAAGTCGATTGTTAACACTTATGGTCTGATTACTTTTTATTGCCAAGTATCGATCTTGCAATATCTATCAATTCTTCGCTCACATAATCCGCAAGTACTATTTCCTCTACACCCTCAATTTTGTTCAACAATTCAGGCTTAATTATGTTCTCCATGGTTTCCTTGTTGGCTCCACATCCTGCACAAGCTCCCCTAAACCTGATGAACACCTTTCCTTCAATTATTTTATCCAGTTCTATCCATCCATCATGTTCCAAAAGTTTGGGATTGATTTTTTCTTCAATTATTTTTAATATTTTATCTTCCATAAGTGACCTCTCAATTTTTTTAACAAGGGTTCAATGCCCCTGATTTATTTTACAGCATTTCGTAGATAATGGCTGCTCCCATTCCTCCACCAATGCACATGCTTACAAGTCCTGTTGACACTTGTCTTCTCTTCATTTCACTGAAGAGCTTGGCCGTAAGGAATGCACCACTGCCTCCAAGAGGATGTCCAAGCGCTATCGCTCCACCATTTACATTTGTTATCTCTTCATTGATATCAAGCTTCTCCATACAAGCTATAGCCTGTGATGCAAATGCTTCATTAAGTTCTATCAGCTCTATGTCCTTCAGAGTCATACCCGCCTGCTTCAATACCTTTGGAATTGCATACATTGGACCTACACCCATGATTGCAGGATCAACTCCAACTGCTGAAAACGCCTTTACACTTGCAAGGGGCTTGAGTCCAAGTGACAAGGCCTTTTCCTTGGTCATAAGCACTACGAATCCTGCTCCATCGCTTGTCTGTGATGAGTTTCCTGCAGTTACACTACCATTCCTTTTAAATACGGGTCTAAGCTTTGCAAGTGCTTCTTTTGTCTGTCCATATCTTATTCCCTCGTCCTTGTTGAATATGAAGGTTTCCTGTCCGCTTCCATCTTCAAGTGGCCTTACTGCTTCAATGTCCACTATTTCATCATCAAAGAGTCCGTTTTCCTGTGCAGCCTGTGCCCTCAAATGACTTCTAAGTGCAAGGGCATCCTGCTTCTCCCTGCTTACATTATACATGGTTGCAACATTTTCTGCAGTTATTCCCATTGACATATAATGACCTGGCTGCCTGTTGAGCAAGGCAAGCTCAGGGAAGTTCATGTTTCCACCGCCGGGAATTGTGCTCATACTTTCAACTCCGCCTGCAATGGCTATGTCCATGTTGCCTGCCAGGATAGCATTGTTGGCTGTTGCTATTGTCTGTACTCCAGATGAACAAAACCTGTTAACTGTTTGTCCAGCCGTAGTATCCGGGAAGCCAGCCAGGGCAGATGCAGTCCTTCCTATATTTAGTCCCTGCTCAGCCTCCGGGAAGGCATTACCCATAACTATATCTTCAACATCTTCATAAGCAAGGCCAGGAGTTCTATCCATCAGTCCCTTGAGTACTTGTGATGCCAAGACTTCCGGTCTTGTATATTTCAACTTTCCTCTTGGGGCCTTTCCAACAGCAGATCTTGCATAACTTACAATTACAACCTCTCTCATGATGCCACCTCTTTTCCATTGATTATTTTCTTAAAGTATTCAGATTCAAGCTTAAGAAGCTGTTCTTCAGGCACTTCTGTTCCTTTAGGTACATCTCCGCCGCTTATAACCTTGACAATACCCATTGCCTTCTCATATATATCATCTGGCATGAACAATCCTTCGCGCCTGTTGAGGAGTACGACACCCATTGCAGCCTGACCCATTGTTCCTACGGCAGTCACTTTTCTCTCCTCATAAGGTTCAAATCCTTCAGCAGCAAGGTTTACAACCTTTGTCTTGGCTACTGCCACCATATCGACATCACTTCCAAGTACTACAGTATCCTTTGGAAGCAATCCAAGTCCTATAAAATCCTCAGTATTTTCTGCCTTGCTTGGTAAAATCAACTTGTCTACCAATACCTTCAGGAAGGGAACAATATCATGGCCTCTAACTCCGTCACCCAATCCATATGTATCCATAATATGAGATGTAAGTCCTCCGCCTAAAGGCACTACTCCATTTTTAAGGTCATATCCAGTCTTTGTTATGTCTGCTCCTGCAACAACTCCATGGCTGTTTTTAACTATGTCATATCCGGCACCCACAATAGACCCTTTAACAAGAGTAACAACAGGCTTGCTGTAGCGCTTTATTTTTCTTGTTAGACGTTGTATAGAAGCAGCAATTTCATCGATGTTGCCGGAATTCGCGTTTACAAATGCATTCTCGCAGCCAGCAACAACCAGCCCCTCTATATCACCTTCAATCTTATCCAATAGACCGCTTATCCAATTAGCTGTCTCCCAATCTAGTCCGTTAGATTCATCTTTTATCAAAACTGCCGCTACTCCATTCTCCAGGTCGTAGACTTCAGCATTTATGCACTTGTCTATAAGGGCAAATTTATTAAATCCAATATTCATCACAATCTCCTCTATACCTTATTTTTCATTAATCCTTCCATTTCTCCCCATTTCTCATTAAAGATACTTGCAGGCATCTGCTTCACATCATTAATGATAGGTTTGAACATCATATTGGCAAGAACATCCTTGTCCAGGTCTACTCCAGGTGCTATCTCAATCAATTCCCAACCTTCTTCTGTAAGCTTGAATACAGCCCTTTCCGTAACTATCAGTACTTCCTTGCCGTCTTCAAATGCCAGCTTGCCGTTGAATGACACCTGCTCTATCTCATCCTTGAACTTGACAATATTACCCTCTTTGAGAATTTTGAGCTCTCCGTCGGCTATATCAGCTTCAAGACCTCCACAGAATATTATTGAAAAGACTATCTTTTTTGATCCTCCTGCAACATTGATGAAACCACCAACTCCGATTCCACCACCATTGAGCATGCTGGCATTGATGTTACCGTCAGGACTTATCTGCAATGCTCCCAGGCCTGCAAAATCAAGTCCTCCTCCATCATAAAAATCAAACTGGTCAGCCATTTCAATAGTTGCGTCTGCATTCCAGCAACAACCAAAGTCATGCTTGTTTGCAGGCATGCCTCCTATTCCTCCGGCCTCTGTAGTTAGGGTAAACATATCCAGTACACCTTCCTCGGCAGCTACAGAAGCAATCGCTTCCGGAATTCCAACTCCAAGGTTAACTACATTGCCTGGTGTAAGCTCCATGGCTGCTCTTCTAGCTATTACCTTTCTTGGACTAAGCTTTTCCATTGGAAGACTTCCCAGGGGAACCTTGTGCTCGCCTGCAAAAACAGGATTGTATACTGTTTGCGCTGTCTGCCAATGGTATTCCGGCTTTGCTACATATATATAGTCAACCATTATTCCAGGAACAACTACGTCCTTTGGATTTGTGGAACCTGACTGTATTATCTTCTCAACTTGACAAATGACCTTTCCGCCACATGCTCTTGCTGCCTGTGCCATTGCAAGCTGTCCCAACTTGTAGCCTTCCTTGTCCATGGAAATATTGCCCTTCTCATCGGCATAGGTTCCTCTGATAAGACCTATGTCAATAACTGGCATCTTTTACATAAGCCATTCTTCATCATTAATATAAATAAGGTCGATAATAGGTTCCGCATCCTTTGCCTTCTGGTTCATAGTACCGCCAATCTGTCTGGGGTCCATCATTGTTCCCAGACCTACCTTTGTGATTACACCGGGCTTCCTGGCTGCAATATACCTTGGCATGGTTGAAAGTACACCCTGAGGCAGGTTGAAGACTTCAGCCTTGTTGTCACCTGACAGTTTTGTCATGGCAGGACCACAACCCATCAAATGTCCACCGACAGCCCTCTTGAGTAATCCTTCACGTGCTATATGTGCAAATCCTCTTTCACCCCTGTTTCCAACTGCAGACTGAAAATATACTGTCAAATCCCTGGGATGCCCTTTCTCCAGGAAGCTTTTTTCAAGTTCCATGACTACTTCCTCGGCAAAACCACCCATTGTTATTCCCGTAGTAAAAATCGTATCTCCATCCTTGATAATGTTGCATACTTCACTAGAATCAATAAACTTAGTCATATCAATTTTCCTTTCAAAATATTTTATCTTTCGTTTCCGTAATCAGGGTTTCTTTTTTCAGTAAAAGCCTTCATTCCTTCCTTCTGGTCCTCAGTTGAGAAACAGCTTGAGAACAATGCCTTTTCAAATCTTTTTCCCGTATTTATATCATTATCAACTGCATAATTAATGGCTGATTTGGCAAACTGCAATGCTGATGCAGGTTTCTTGCACAATTTCTTTGCATACTTCAAGGCTTCATCCAACACATGATCATCAGCTACACATTTCGTCACAAGACCTATGTCGTAAGCTTCCTTTCCCTTGACCATTTTCCCGGCCATAACCATTTCTCTTGCCTTGACAGCTCCGATCATTTTGGTTAGTCTCTGTGTTCCACCTGCACCCGGTATGACTCCTATTCCAACTTCAGGAAGTCCAAACATTGCATTTTCCCCTGCTATCCTGAAATCACAGGACAAGCTAAGCTCGCATCCGCCTCCTAGAGCCGGTCCGTTTACTGCTGCTATTACAGGTATCGGCAAGGATTCCAAAGTATCATTTATATAGTGAGCCTTTTCCGAAGTTCTTTCAGCCTCAAACTGATTGGAATTCATCATTTCCTTGATGTCAGCACCTGCAGCAAAGGCCTTCTTGCTTCCAGTAATTATCAATACTCTAGTACTCAGGTCTTGCCTTACAATGTTGATTGCTTCGATCATGTCATCATTCAAGTCGTTGCACAATGCATTAAGAGCAGTTGGTCTGTTCAAAGTTATTGTAGCTATTCCATCTTCAATATTCAGTATAATATTTTTAAATTCCCCAATCATATTAAAACCACCTTTACTCGTATTTATAAAAGCCTTCTCCGCTTTTCATTCCAGTCTTGCCGGCTCTTACCATCTGCTTAAGTATAAGCTGTGGTGCATAACCCATGTCGTTGAATTCGTCCTTGAAGTATTCAGATATAATTACACTTAAGTCTATTCCACCAAAATCAAACATCTGGAATGGTCCCATTGGATAGTTAAGTCCAAGCTTGACTGCTGTATCTATATCTTCAACCGATGCAACACCTTCCTCCAGAATTCTTGCAGCCTCATTCATATATGGTATAAGAAGTCTGTTTACTATGAATCCAGGAGAATCCTTCTTCACTTCAACAGGAGTTTTTCCAAGTGCCAAAGAAAACTCAAGGGCCTTTTCAATTGTTTCCTTTGAAGAATCCATTCCGTAGATAACCTCTACAAGCTTCATAACAGGAACAGGATTGAAAAAGTGTATTCCACAGAACCTGTCCGGCCTTCCCGATGCACTTGCTATTTCCGTAACCGACATTGAAGATGTATTTGTTGCAAATATAGTCTCTTCCTTGCATATGCCATTTAACTCTTCAAATATACCTTTCTTCAGGTCCAGGTTTTCAAGTACTGCTTCTATTACAAGATCAGCATCCTTGAAAGCATCCAGACTGTCAGTTTTCGTGATTCTGCTTAGCGTTTCATTCTTTTGTAGATCAGTGATCCTTTCCTTCTTAACGCTTTTATCCAAAAGTTTGGTCATTTTTGTTATGGATGATTCAACATACTCCATTTTAATATCTCTTAAAATAACGTCATATCCCTTCATTGCTGCAACCTGGGCTATACCTGTACCCATGGTTCCCGCACCTACAACACCTATGGTCTTAATACTCATATTATCCTCCTTATTATTACTCGGACGGCATCAAAATACCGTCCGAGCTCAATTGCTTATTTATACAGTTGCTTTGGCTTGTTTCTTGAACTTTTCAAGAATCTTTCTTGGAGTTACATATGCTCTGTCATAGATAGGAATGTCTTTTTCGATACCTGCAAGGTATTTTGCTATTCCCTTAAGTTCTTCAAGGTCATATCTAGACATCATTGCAACTTCTTCCATCTGCGGAGATCCACCACCGTGAAGACCTGCAACTATCATAGCTCCACCGAATTCTGAAATCATCTGGTCCTCGATCATCCTGAAACATCTGTGCTGGTTTTCAGCTGAAATCTCCGGATTTCTCATGATGTACTTGTTAAGCAATTCTCCGATACCGTCTTTTTCCTGATAGTAATCAGCTTCCATAGGCATTGTAGCTATAAGACCACCGGCCAAGTCTGCAAGTATCTTGTTCTCATTGTATATTTCCTCTCCTGCAAGCTTTCTACCTGAGTTTGTAAGGATTTCATCAGGTATCCATGTTCCAGAAGGAGAAGCTTCAGCTTTTACAGCACTTGCTATACCCGCTGCATATACAAGTTCTGCCAACTGTATGATATGTGCCAGTTTTCCTTTAACGTGATGAGCTTTTGCTATTCCGTTGTATTCTGCAACAAGAGCTGCTTGGCTGGCAATAACTTCTGAAGTTGCAGGCTTACATCCTGTATATGAATGTCTGTGGAAGTGAGCGAACATCAAGGCAAGGAAACCTGCATATGGTGTCTGTCTAGGATCAGCCTGTCCGTTCATGAATACTCTGTCGTTAGGAATGAATACATCATCAAATATTGTAAGTGATTCCATATCTCCAACTTTCGCTATAGGAGCATCTATGTACTTTCTCTTATGTCTTACTCCTGGAAGCGCTGCAAGTTTAACTCCCGGCCAGTCTGCAGGAATTGCAAATGATACAGCATATTCAGCATCATCAGGTCCCATGAAACGTGTAGGCGTAACTACGATTTCATCTACATAGGGTGCTGCAGAGTTACATGACTTTGCTCCTCTAACTATGATACCGTCTTCTCTTGTTTCAACAACTCTCAAGTACATATCAGGATCAGACTGCTGAGATGGTCTCTTAAGTCTGTCACCCTTTACATCTGTCTGTGCACAGTTTGCAACTATATCGTTTTCCTGAGACCAAGCAAGATACTTTTCGAATCTTTCAAAGAAATTAGTACCAAGTGCCTCATCCATCTCGTAAGTTACTACTGAAAGTGCGTTAAGTGCATCTATTCCCATACATCTCTGGATACATCCACCAACCCTGTGAGAAAGAAGCTTGGTCATCTTCTGCTTCTTGAACAAGTCATCCCTTGAATGGTGTATGTGGGTGAATCTGTTGATTGTTTCTCCGGTAAGGTGTGATGTTGCTGTACAGAATTCCTTGTATCTGTCATCATGTGCACAGTCAAAAGTCTGTCTCATAACATACATACCAGGCTCCATCCTTGGATCGGATCTATCTACTACCTCTCCACCTATATAAATGTTTGCTTTCATCTTTAATAATCTTTCACGATACTGTTCAAATGTACCTACTGCCATTTTGGTTCCTCCTAA
>CAZFYP010000027.1:15248-21162 GCA_964523535.1 uncultured Clostridia bacterium | reverse complement strand
TTGAAGTTTGATTTTGATTCATTCTTTCACCTCATATTTATTTTAAATATTATTTAATTTCCATATAACACCATACATCACTGTATTTTATTTTATTTCAGCCTTCACTTCAAGTCTTTTCTCAAGTAATTTCAATTATTTTTTTATTGTAAACATTTCAACTTTTCTATGACTGCAATATAAAAAGGATATATGGAAAGATTTTCACCTTTCAATATATCCTTTTTATTTATTGTTTTCTATAGAATACCAAGCCAACAAGAAGGACTATCATAGATATTCCAAGATATATTCCTACACTTGGGTTTGATATTCCACCGTATAAAATTATGCTTGACCCCAGAATTGCAAATACAGGTACGCAGTATCTCTTCCAAAAGTTAAGGTCATCAAAGTTCTTCATATACCATATATAGAGGAAGATATACAGTCCATATATCAATACAATTGGAATTTCATCAAGCCCGATATACTGGCCGAACCAGTTGTTTAAACTTCCATACCATATAAGCAGATAGACATATGATATTATTGCTGCATATATTGATGCTCCCGGAGGCATTGTTGTTTTTTCATTTACCTTTGACAAGAGTTTTGGCATGGGACCCTGATTTCTTACTGCCAGGGAATAAGGCATCCTGATGTTTGAAACCACAAGACCATTCAAGGTTCCCAGACATGATATTACCACAAAAGCAATTAGTATCACTGCAGCAGAACTACCAAACAAACTGTTGGATGCCTTGTCAACTGCACCGTTTCCAAGAGATACGATATCAGCTGTTGGAAGGACACCTGCAATTCCAAGAAAATATATTACATATACTACGAATACTATGAAGGCTCCCAAAGTCAGGGCCCTTGGAAGATTTTTCTTGGAATCCTTGATTTCACTGTTTATTGTCGTAGCTACTATCCATCCTTCATATGCAAAGGCCGTTGCAACGACTGCCGAAGCAAGGGTGCCTCCATTGCCTCCTACATTTGCCGCTGCAGAAGTAAAGTTTTCCACAAGGACTCCATTAGACAGACCTACAATTGATCCCACAACTGCAATCAATGTAAGGGGTATAAGTTTAATGACTGTAGTTGCAACCTGAAACTGTCCAGACAATACAGGTGCATAATAGTTAAGGGCATAGGCAAGCGCCATATAGACAACTGCCAAAATCCATGTCAATGCAGAATTATCAGGTGTTTGCCCACCAATCAAAACAACTGTATAAAGAGCAGACACCCACGCTAGTATTGCACTCAATGGACTGTAATACAAGGTACCCTTGAACCATCCTACAAGATATCCAAACTTCTTACCATAGGCCTCTTCGGAATAATCCACAACACCATTAGACTTTTCAATCCTCTGGGCATATTCAGCAAAAACCAATGAACCAAAAATCATGGCAAAAGCACCGATTATCCATGCAAGCAATGCAAATATAAGATTACCGTTTGTCAAAGTCAGAACGTCATCTGCCTTAAAAAACACTCCGGAACCTATTACAACTCCAACCACCATGGCTATAGCTGTAAAGAGTCCGTATTTTTTCTCCAATGTTTCCATTAATCCACCTTCAGATGATATTCTCATCTTCCTTTGTTGTTATTCAGGTTTTTTTACCTGTTAAATTTAAGCTATCAAGATTTCAAAACAGTAACATTATAAATCCATGGAGATGATAGTTCAACCGTTTATAAAATTATTTAATTAAGTTTTTGTAACTTTTCAAGAATCAATTCGGCAGCCTTAATTCCATCCATGGCTGAAGACATAATTCCACCAGCATAACCGGACCCTTCACCTATTGGATATATACCCTCGATACTTCCTTGCATATTGTCATCCCTTACCATTCTTACTGGACATGAACTTCTTGTTTCAAGACCTGTAAGGACTGCATCAGCACTGTTGAAACAGTTGATTTTTTTACCAAAGGCATCGATTCCCTCTATAAGTGAATCAGTTACATATTCAGGAAGTATCTCCCTAAGATTTGCAAATTTTGTTCCGGGCTTGTATGTGGGCTGAATCTTTCCAAATGCTGTACTTTTTTCATTGTTCTTAAAGTCTCCCAAAAGCTGGACAGGAGCACTGTAATCCTCTCCGCCAGCCTTGAAGGCCTTCGCTTCGAGTTCTCTTTGCAGATACATGCCTGCAAGTGGATCATCAGAGCCAAAATCCTCAGGACTAATACCTACTAGTACTGCAGAATTTGCATTTTCAAGATCCCTTGCATAGTAGCTCATACCGTTTGTCACGAGTCCACCTTCTTCAGAAGAAGAAGCTGAAACAACACCTCCAGGACACATGCAGAATGTATAGACATTCCTGCCACTTTGGCAGTGGTGGACAAGCTTGTAGTCTGCTGCAGGCAGGTTGTTTTCTTCCCTGTCAACTCCGTACTGGCTCAAATCTATATCCTTTTGGAGATGTTCTATCCTTAGGCCTATGGAAAATGGCTTTGGAATCATTTCAATCTTTCCCTTGAGCATTTCAAAGGTATCCCTTGCTGAATGTCCAACAGCAAGTACAAGACAGTCAGTCTCATAAGATCCCCTGTCAGTAGTTACCGACTTGACTTTTCCATCTATAAATCCAAGGTCTGTTAGCTTTTCTGAAAAGAGGAATTCTCCTCCTGCTTCTTCAATTTCTTTTCTAATATTCACTACAACCTGTCTCAATCTATCCGTTCCCACATGAGGCTTGCTGTCATATCCTATTTCTTCAGGAGCTCCGGCACTTATCATTTCTTCAAGAACTTTTCTTCCCCTGTTTCCCCTGTCCTTTACAAGTGTATTAAGCTTGCCGTCAGAGAATGTTCCTGCACCACCTTCACCAAACTGTACATTTGATTCACTATCAAGCTTTCCTTCCTCCCAGAAGCTGTCTATGTCGCCTATTCTATCTTCAACCTTCTTTCCTCTTTCAATGATCAAGGGCTTTACCCCGTTTTGACAGAGAAGGAGGGCACAGAAAAGACCTGCAGGTCCTGCACCGACAATTACAGGTCTCTTGTCTCCTGTATAGGGGCACTTGAAGTCATAGGATTTCTTGCCTACAACCTGTATATTCCTGTTTTTCTTGCCCTTCATTATCTTTGTTTCATCCTTGACTGTCACATTTACAGTATATACTACAAATATGTTATCGGATCTTCTTGCGTCTATGGACTTCTTATGTATTTCCCAGGAAATTATTCCATAGGGCTTTACATTCAATAGCTTGCATATTTTCTTTTCAAGGGACTTTTCATTTTGCATTGGGTTCAACTTAATATTACTGATTCTTATCATCAATTAACTCCTGATTTATTTTATTTATGGAGATATTTCTATTTATTGTTTCTTTTACAGACACTGCCATCTCTGCCACCTTTGATGCCAGCAATGCTGTCTCATATATGCCCATATTCTTATGGATGGCATATACCAGGCCTGCCATATATGCATCTCCGGCACCTGTGGCATTTTCCATATTTTTTGATTCTATTTGGAGGATTCCAGATTGGCCATCTCTTGAATAGTAGGTTCCTTTGCTGCCAAGGGTTATGAATACAGAGTCCACACCCTTCTTGTGAAAAATCTCTCCTGCCTTTTCCAGGTCTTGCCTGGTCTTTATATCTATTCCCGTAAGGGCTTCCGCTTCAATGACATTGGGTTTTACACAGTCAAACCTTCCAATTAGATCAGAGGCATTCATAGCCTTTGTTGAGGAAACAGGATCGAAAACGAATTTTCTTCCATGGTATTTATCCAATATGTATTGTAGCTGGTCCTTCTTCAGATTGCCGTCCAGAACTATTATTTCAGCCTCCCTGGTATCTTCATAGACACTGTCTATATAAACCCTGTCTATAAGGTCTGTAATGCCCATCTGGCATATTGCCATATCCATGTCCCTCTTACCGTCAAGTATGCACATGTAGACTGAAGTATCCATCTTGTCAGTAACTCTTACCTTAGACATGTCTATGCCGGTTTCCTCCGACTCCCTGATTATCCTTCTACCATTGTCATCGTCTCCTACAACTCCAAGGAAGACAACATCCATTCCAAGGAGGCTGATATTTTCAGCTATGTTCCTTCCTACTCCTCCAAGGGAGAATTCAATTCTTCCGGGATTGGAATCCTGCCTTATGAGTTTTGACCCCAGAGGATATCCAGTTATGTCTATGTTGGCTCCACCTATTACTAGTACCATTGCATCTCCTTTGGCAACTCTTTAGTATTTCAAGTCCTTATATTGACCAAGGAGTTGAAAAAGTCTTTTCTCGATTATTCCGCATCCGCCAATTGAATCCGATTCTATATTTAAAGGAAGTACAGGGTCATGAAGAGACATCCTCAAAAGGAACCATCCCTTTCCATTGTCTTCATCACAGTTTATCCTTACACCTTCATAATTGGGCTTCTCAATATCCCATCCTTCCATTCCTGCTGCCTTTTCTTCTATATCTTCAATGATACTCTTTCCATATTCAAGGAAGTCTTCCCTTGTGATCTTAATTCTTATTTCCTTCTCTTCTGCAGGATCTTCATAATCACTTATAAGGTCAAATATATCCTTTCCTTCCTTTTTCATGTTTGCAAATTCTGCAAGTATCTTAACTGCAAGGAAGGCACCGTCATCAAGAAAATAGTTTTCCTTCAAAGCTCCGTGACCACTGGTCTCTATTCCTATATAGCTTTCATGACCTTCCTGGTTTAGTCTTATGGACTCGTTGATTACATTCTTGTATCCTCTCTTGAACCTGTGATGAAGGCCACCCTTGTCCTCTATGAACTTCTTAAGTCCCTTTGATGTCACCGAGTCGGTTACTATATAGGAGGCTGGATGTTCCTTGAGAATTATTGCTGAAATCAAGGCTATTAGCCTGTTCCTGTTCACAGCATTTCCCTGGGAATCTATTATAGCAGACCTGTCCACATCTGTGTCAAATATTATACCCAGATCGGCTTCAACGTCCACCACCTGCTTCTTGATTATTTCAAGGGCAGTTCTGTCTTCGGGATTTGGCACATGGTTGGGGAACATTCCATCAGGGTCAAGGTAGAGGCTACCTGTCGTATCGGCTCCCAGCTTCTCAAGAAATTCTCCTGCGAAGAAACCACCTGCACCGTTTCCTGCATCCACTATTATCCTTGTTCCTTGGAGAGGCTGTTCCATCCCTGTCTTTTCTATGATGTAGTTCCTAAGACCTTTGGCATATGTCTTTATGAAGTCATTTACCTCTCCCTGGAAATGGAGTTGGAAATCATCAGAGTAGTCAATTCTTTCAGCATTTTCAAGTATCTCCCTGATAAGCTTCTTGTCAGCTCCACCTTCCTTCAAGAAGAACTTCATGCCGTTTCGGTTGAAGGGAAGATGACTTGCCGTAACCATTATTGCTCCGTCAACATCCAGTTCTTCATCCATGATGGACATGAACATGGCAGGAGTAGTGGCAATGCCGAAATCCACAGAAGCATGGCCTGTTTGATCTATTCCGGCAGCAGCAGCTTGGAGAAGCTCCTTTCCAGACAACCTGCTGTCCCTTCCAAGTGATATCCTTACCTTCTTTCCAAGTCTTTGAGCAAGTATCTGAGAAAAGGAGGCTGCTATCTTCCACACACTTACAGGCGTAAGGTTTACACTTTCTCCCTCAACACCTTCAAGGGCAACTCCCCTGATATCCGATCCGTTTTGCAATTTCAATAAATCCATTTAATTCTCCTCTATTATTTCAATAAGGTTTTTCTCCACAAGCAGGTCCATTGAAAGAGTATGCTTTCTCTTTCTCCTGTTCATGAAGACCATTGTTTCATCATCTATGTCAACTATGGTTCCCTTGCCAAGTTTCTTGTGCTTGACAGTCATCCCCTTCTTTAGACCCTTTATTACTTCCTTTCCCTTTTCCATTCTAATTTCGCTTAT
>CAZFYP010000027.1:0-15238 GCA_964523535.1 uncultured Clostridia bacterium | reverse complement strand
GGTCATTCCAACATAGAAGACCCTTCTCTCCTCTTCCAGATATTCATCGTATTCTTCCTTAGACTGATTCCTTTTCTCCAAGGGAAACTCTCCGAAGTTGTTGTCGATGAGAAATACCCTGTCGAATTCAAGTCCCTTGGTACTATGTATGGAGGATAGTGTGACCTTGGCATCACTTTCCTCCTTGGCATTTTTAAGTAGGTCCTTGAGACCATCTATGTTGTCGATGAATTCGAATGTGCTTGCAGAATTCCTGCATATCTCCCTGGTTATCTCTAGGTCCAGAAACATTGACGAATATGATATCCTGCCGTCTTTTTCAAGCCTGTTGAGATAGTCTTCATAACCCATGTCGAAGCGTATATAGTCAAGGGCTGCCTCAGGCCTCTGCTTGGAAATATGACCCAGGTCCCATTTGAAATTCTTTATATTGCTTCTTTTAAGCTTGTCCAAATGGGGAAATCTGTAAAGGTCATCATAAACGGTTCCGTGACCCATTTGTACATACTGGTTCATTTCCCTTGTAAAATAAGTCTTGCACTTATAATAGATATTGGCAAAGGACTCTCTGTCCCGAGGATTAACAGCCAGACTAAAAAAACTTAATATGTCCTTTAATACCTTTGAATTAAAATACTTGTTCCTGTCTTCCTTTATGTAAAAACTGCTACTTTCCTTTCTCAATCCTTCTGCAAGGAGAATGGATGATATGTTGTACCTGTACAGTATAGCCGTTTCCATTTCAGGCTCTTCTCTGATTCTTTCCATTATGTAGTCAGTCTGCTGACGCCTGGTAGGGAATGACTTGACTGTAATGTCTCTTTTCTTTTCCCTATCGGCCCTTATATGCTTGTCGTATCTTTTCTTGTTCTTCTCTATGAATCGTCCTACTCTGTCAACTATATAGCCGTCGCAGCGGTAGTTCTTGTCCAGGTGATAGATTCTTCCATCCTTATATAGGTCATTGAAATCAAGGAGTATCTTTGGATTGCTTCCTCTGAATGAATATATGGACTGGTCATCATCTCCAACCATGAAAAGATTACCGTTTGACACAAGGTTTATTATATCTTTTTGAATGATGGACAGATCCTGTGCCTCATCTACTTGAATATACTTGTAGTATTTCTTGAACCTGTCGGCAGTAGACTTGTAGTGGCTTAAAAGCTTCTCACAGTATATGAGCATGTCGTCGAAGTCTATCATGTTCATTTGACGCTTCTTGTTTTCATATTCCATGAAAAGCTTTTCGAAATCATTAATATTGAAACCCAGGCTTGAAAATCGGCTGGGGTCTATTCTCATGTTCTTCACATAACTTATCTTGCTGGAAAGATTTTCAATTTCATCGCTACCTATATTGAAAATATTGTTGTCGGCATAGGTCTTTGTCATTATTCCCTTGAGCATCTCAAAATTTGAATTTAAAAGTTCCAGCTTCTTTCCAGTCTTGTTGAAATAATCCCTTACAATCCTGTATGCAAAGGCATGTATTGTTGAAAAAAAAGCAGTACCCAAAGGTGCATGAGGAAAGAGCTTTACAAATCTGTCCTCCATTTCAAGGGCAGCAAGCTTTGAAAATGTAATCGTAAGTATCCTTTCCCTGTCAAGGCTTCCATCGTAGATGAGTTTCCCCGCCCTGGCAGTTATCACTGTAGTCTTTCCCGACCCTGCCGTAGACAGAACAAGACCAGGCCCTCTGTCATGTGATACAGCTGACAGCTGCTGGTCGTTTAGATATATGTTTTTTTCTTTTTGCAGATAATCTATATAGTTCAATTTTTTCTCCAAATCTTTTCCTTTATAACACTAACTATTCTAACACATAATCCTTCATTCTACATTATCATTAATGTAATATTTTTATAACAAGAAAGCTTTAGGAATTTATGCATCCACAAACTTCTTAATCCAAGCATAAAGCAGGCCGGGAAATTTCCCCGGCCCTATTTACACCACAATGAAACATTGAATATATTTTTTTTCGATTACTTCATGTTTCTTGCTGAGGTTTTACTTATATCACTATGATTTTTATCCGATTTTTTCTCTTCTATTTCCCATTTCTTGAATATGCTTCCAAGGTCTTTCATCAGCCACGGACCTATTACGAATATGGCTACAATTTCAGCTATGAGGAAGGCATACCAAACATAATCCAGTCCACCAATCCTCGAAAGAATCCAGGCAGCAGGAAGAAGGAAGATTATCTGCCTTATGAATGATGATATAAGACTTATGTAGCCCTTGCCATAAGCCTGGAAGGTTATGGAACAAGTTATTCCCACAGCTGCAAGCGGCAGACAGAGGGACATTCTTCTCAAGGCAATGCTTCCTATTGCAATCATCTCAGGAGACGCATCAAACATGGCAAGAAGCTGAGCCGGAATAAGATTCATTAAAAGAGTACCTGAAATCATTATGACAAGACCCATCTTAATAGTGGTCTTGAAACTCTCCATTATCCTATCCTTGTTTCTTGCACCAAAGTTATATCCAACTATTGGCATATATCCCTGGGTAAGGCCAAATACAGGCATAATTACAATCGACTGAAGCTTATAGTAAACTCCAAGTACTGCAACTGCAGTTGAGCTGAATCCTATGAGTATCATGTTCAGGCCTGAAACCATGAAGGAACCTATTGACTGCATTATGATTGCAGGCAGGGCCACCACATAAATATCCTTAAGAATCCTGCCACTGAACTTGAAATGCTTAAGGTCTATTTCAACTTCATGTTTTCCATTCTTAATAACTATTCCTATATAAACAAAGCTGAGTATCTGACCGGCAACTGTTGCTATTGCCGCTCCTCTTATACCCATTGCAGGAACTCCAAATAATCCGAAAATGAATATGGGGTCTAGTATTATGTTTGATATAGCTCCTACCAGCATAGCCTTCATTGGATGGATCATGTCACCCGTAGCCTGAAGGGTACTCATCCCAGCCTGTGATATGAACCGTCCGAAGGAAAATATCATCACTATGCTTATATACTGACTTGTAAGGTCTATTAAGTTTGCATCATCTGTAAATACGGATACTACACTTTTTGCCAAAAACAATCCGAATATGACCATGATTAAAGAATATGCTATATTTATTATGAATCCGTGATTTGCCGCCCTTGTGGCTGAATCCTTGTCGTGTTCCCCAAGCCTTCTGGATATGAGAGAAGTTATACCTGCACTTGTTCCCATTACCAGTGCTATGATAACAAGTTGAAGAGGAAAAGCCAGGGACACTGCAGTAAGTGCATCCTCACCTATTCTGGACACATATATAGAGTCCACTATATTGTATAGAGCCTGTATCATCATTGATATGATTGCTGGAATGGACATGGACAGCACAAGCTGCCTAACAGGCATAGTTTCCATTTTGTTTAATTTTTTTGTCATATATTACCTACTTTCAAATTTATTCTATATCTGAAATTTCTATTCATTTCAGCTTGACTTTTCCTTCATTTCATTATTGTCTTCATCTTCCTTATCCCATTTCCTGAAGGTTTTCTTAAGGTCAACAATAAGCCATGGTACAATTATTATTACTGCCATTAGTTCAGCTATCCCAAAGGAATACCAAAGCATGCCAAGTCCACCTATTTTTGCCAATATCCATGCAAGAGGCAGTATAAAGACAAGCTGCCTGGCAGCAGTTGTAACAAGGCTTGCATAAGCCTTTCCAACAGCCTGAAAAGCCGTTGAAAACACCATGGTAAAGGCTCTCAATGGCAAGCACCATGCAAGCTTTTTGAAGGCATCCGTACCAATCCTAACCATTTCAGCCGAACTGTTGAACATGGACAGAAGATTTCCCGGAAATACACTGAATATAAATGCTCCAACAATCATAACTGCAAAAGCCATCTGAAGAGTGACCTTGAGACTGGACACCATCCGCTCCCTGTTTTTTGCACCGTAATTATATCCCATTATAGGCATGAATCCCTGGATAAGACCGAATACAGGCATTATGACAAAAGAATCAAGCTTGTAGTAAACTCCAAGTACTGCAACTGCAGTGGAAGAGAATCCAATGAGTATGAAATTAAGGCCGCTTACCAATATTGAAGAAAGTGACTGCATGACTATTGCAGGGAATGCAACTACATATATATCCTTTATTATCTTAAAATCGACCTTGAACCGTCTCAAGTCTATATCAACTTCATGCCTTCCATCTCTTATAACAAGACTTATATAGGTAAAACTTAAAATCTGTCCCGTAACTGTTGCTATTGCAGCTCCTCTTATTCCCATGGCAGGAAGGCCGAAATATCCAAATATGAATATTGGGTCAAGTATAATATTTGATATGGCACCGATAAGCATAGCCTTCATGGGATGGATCATATCTCCCGTAGCCTGCAAGGTACTTATTCCCGCCTGTCCTATGAATCGACCGAATGAGAATATAAGCACTATACCGATATACTGGCTTGTCAGATTTATTAGATTCGAATCATCTGTCAATAAGGACACTACATTGTCAGCGAAAAACAATCCGAATACAAGCATCATAAGTGCATAAATGATATTTATGACATATCCATGGTTTGCAGCCCTTGTTGCACTCTCCCTGTCATGTTCACCCAACTTCCTTGAAATCAGCGAAGTGATTCCAGTACTTGTTCCCATAACCAGGGAAATGACCATAAGCTGTATTGGAAAGGCAAGGGAAACAGATGTCAGGGCATCTTCCCCTATCCTAGATACATAGATACTGTCAACTATATTGTAAAGAGCCTGAATCATCATGGACATCATAGCCGGGACAGCCATTGAAACCACAAGTTTTCTAACAGGCATTGTTTCCATCTTATTTAGTTTCTCAGTCATTATGTTCACCACCCTTTATATTGGAAAGCATCCTTGTCAGATAGACTATTGTTTCACTCTTTTCATCCTGGTCGAATCCTGTAAAAAGCAAGTCTTCAAGATAATGTATAGATTCAACAGACCTTACCCTGATATCTCTTCCCTCATCTGTAAGATAGACTCTCTTGGCCCTGGCATCTTCACTGCAGGATTTTCTCTCAATGAAACCCTTCTTCTCCAGTTGTTCAACCAGCCTTGTAAGTGACGGTGCCTTTACTTCAAGCTCCTTGGCTATGTCAGACTGGTAAAGTCCGTCATTTCCCCAAAGACATCTTATGACCCTGCTCTGTGATGAAGTCACTCCAAACTGTGAAAGAGCTTCATTCCTTCTTATTTGGAAGGCATGGTCAATGAGATTGACAAGATAACCGGGCATATCCATTTTATTTCTCTTTAAACTGTTAGTTTTCTTATTCATAATTTCTCCTTATTACATCCAACTAGTTAGTTAGATAACTAATATTACCATTCTCTAATTTTAATGTCAATACTTAAAAGCAATGAAATTTATAACTTTCCCCAACCACGAAAACACACCCCTATTATGAATACGATTTCATAAATTTCACAAATCTGTTATAATAGAGAAAAGTGACAAAGTCACCCTAGCCACAAGTGGCTATTTCTATCGAGGAAAGTTTACCTATTTAGTATAATCACAAAGCCTCAAGTGACTACACATATTTTGAACTTTCCGAGATCAAAATTAAGAAACTATGTTTCGTCATTTGCGAAACAGTGTAGTCCGCGAGAAACGAAAAGAAAGGAGCACCGAATATGAACGATATTATCAAAACCATAAGGGACAGAGTCTCTTTAAGGAGCTACAAGGACATGGATATTTCCCAAGAAGACCTTGATGTGATAATTGACAGCGCCATGCAGGCTCCTACTGCGGGAAATATGATGCTTTATTCAATTCTAGTAATAAAGGACCCGGTAACAAAGGAAATTCTCAGCAAATCATGTGACGACCAGCCCTTCATTGCCAAGGCTCCCGTACTTCTCTTGTTCCTTGCAGACCAACAGAAATGGTTCGACTACTATATCAAAGAAAATGTTAAGGATTATTCTGAAAAGGTAGGCATAGATTTCGAAGCACCACAGGAGTCGGACCTCATGATAGCATGCGAGGACGCCCTCATAGCTGCACAAAACGCAGTCATAGCAGCTGAATCCCTTGGAATAGGTTCATGTTATATAGGAGACATCATAGAAAACTATGAATTCCACAGGGATCTTCTTGGACTGACAGACTGGACCTTCCCCATTACCATGTTGTGCTTGGGATATTATGAAGATGACTACAACAGGGTTCACAGAAACCGCTTTGACAAAAAATTTGTTGTATTCCAAGAGAAGTACAGACAACTTTCAGAAGAGGAACTTGATGAAATGTTCCAGGAAAGAGCCCAGTTCTATGTAAAAACAAACAAGTATGACGCAGACAACTATGCACAGATGTTCTATGCCAAAAAATCAGGTGCAGACTTCAGCAAGGAAATGGCAAGGTCAGTACGGACAGCACTCAAAAAATGGTCCGGAGAACTGCTGCATAAACCAGCCGCAAAAAAATACAAGTAAGAATAATAAAAGCAGGCTATTCAGCCTGCTTTTTCAAATCCATAATTTCACTTTTCAATACATTGACTTCATTCTCCAGTTTCTCTATTCTTGAATTACTACGTCTCCTGAATATTAAAAATATTACCATACACCACAGTATAATATTTGCTATCTGAAATATAGCAGTCCAGTTAAAAACTACCAACCCTGCATCCATATATCCTCCCCTAAAACTAAAATTAATAGAAAATCATACTTCATCTAAATTATATCACTTCAATTTTTCATTGTATATAACTTACAAAAGTTTCCTTTCATTTACAATTTGGGATATCTGTGTTGCAAAGGGAATTTCTTTTTTCATTTTACGCACATCAATAATTTTTTATCGTTTTTCAATAATTATTTATTGATTTTTAGTTTCGCCTATGCTAAACTGAAGCTGTAAGAAATCAAAATGAAAAATCTAAACACTAAATCATTTGATAACCAACATTAAAACTAAAGGAGTTTAAGATTTATGAAATATTCTGGGAAAAATTCACTTGCAACATTTATGAAATACTTTTTGCTGCTGCTTGAAGGAGCAGGTGCCGTAATCCTTATTGGGCTGCCCAAGTTCCTTGGATTCTACCTCACCTGGATCGAATCCGTCTTCTACAAGCAGACACTCTACTTTGGTCTTGTAACAATCCTCTATATAACAGGAATCCTGGCCATACTTATTGTGGATACCCTGAGGAAACTCTTCGCCACCATGGAGGAAGCTAATCCCTTCATAAGAAAAAACGTGACAGCACTAAGAAAGATGGGAATCTACGCCTTCATGATAGGTGGAGCATATTTCTTCAAAATCTTCTTTCTCAATTCCTTCATGACAATAATTGCGGTCTTTATCTTCTTCATAGCCGGAATCTTCTGCATAGTTCTTGCAGACCTTTTCAACCAGGCTATCAAATACAAAGAAGAAAACGATCTGACCATATAGGAGGTCGCCATGAAAATTATTGTAAACCTTGATGTCATGATGGCAAAGAGAAAAATAGGTCTGTCTGACCTTGCAAAAAAAGTAGGAATAACAAATGCAAACCTTTCAATATTAAAGAACAATAAGGCAAAGGCAATCAGATTTTCAACCCTTGAAGCAATATGCAAAGAGCTTGACTGCCAGCCAGGAGACATACTGGAATTCAGCAAGGAGGACAAATAATGGATACTGCAATTCAACTAAATAATAGAGAAAACTCAAAATCAACACTTATGTTCATATATGCCATAGGACTGGGCTTTATCTTCGACTTGCTCTTCTATGACAAGTATATAGGTCTTAACTATCCCTTATATGCATTGTTTTTCCTGGGAGGAATATACCTTTTCACTAAAGAAGATGAATCATTTTCTCTTGCGAGATATATGATTTTCTCGGCTATAATCATGTATACGGCATTGTCATTTGTAAGATTCAGCTTTTCATCTCTAATAAACATACTAAACTTCTTTGTAATTCCAGTCATGTTCGCCCTGCTTCCAGCCATAATAAAAAAAGATTTCCAGGAAGAGAAAAACCTTCCACTTATAGCAATTGACCGCTTTATTAGATCACTGGGAGGCTTTCTCTTTCTTGTAGAAAAGACCTTCAGGCTTTCATCTTCTGCAGTGGGAACAAGGGACAAATCTAAGACTTACAGCGTCATAGCCGGCATATTCCTCAGCCTCCTGGCAATGGCTGTAATAATACCCCTTATGGCCAGTGCCGACATGATTTTCAATGAAATCATGCTTAAAATCACAAGAAACATGACCAGGGATTTGGAATTCGATAGAATCATTTCACATATATTCATTATCTTCCTTGTATCAGGATACACCTACGGCTTCCTCGGAACTGTAATGAAAAAACAATCATCAGCATTTAAAAAAGATTTCAACTCCATTGTATCTGATCTGGAATCCAAAGAAGGAACAATAGTGGAATCAAAGTCAACTTTCGACAGCACAATACCAATCACCATATTCCTTTGTGCAATGAACCTAATATTTCTGCTCTTTTCATATATACAGGTGAAATATATTATCTTTGGTGGAACGGACTTTCTTCCTGAAAACATAAGCTATGCCGAATATGCAAGATCCGGCTTCTTCCAGATGATGGTACTTTCAATAATGAACTTTTCAATAACAATATTTATAAACGGACATATATTGAAAATGGAGAATACCAGAAAATTGAAAGTCCTTCTTACTACACTGAGCATCTTCACTATAATAGTAGTGTTTTCGTCATATTCAAGGATGAACCTTTATGAAAACACCTTCGGATATACAAGACTGAGATTCCTTGTCTATATCATTCTTTTCACTGAGGCAGGCCTCAATCTCATGCTCATGTACAGCATCTGGAACAAGGGCTTTGAATTTATAAGATACGGACTACTTTCGGTGCTTCTCGTTTTTCTTATGCTTAACACTGTAAACATAGACGGCTATATAGCATCCAGAAATATAGACAGATATTTCCAAACAGGACAAATAGACCTTAGCTATCTGCGTTATTCCCTGTCCAATGATGCATCATCTGAATTATTGAGACTTAAAGGTATTCCCGAATTTGAAGATAAACTTGACACCTATTTCAAGGGAAAAATGACCATTAAGAATCAAAACTCTTCAATTATTGAATTCAATCTGTCTGACAGGAAGGCATATGAAAAAGCGATAAAATATTTCAAAAAATAAAATCAGCAAAAATCTGATTGAATCTTTACTCCATAAACCAGGAGGCATTCTCATGATAAAACAAAAGGCACTAATATTTCTGAGCCAGTTGCTTGCAGGACTGGGGCTGGTATTCATACTAAGCCCCTTTGTACTCTACTGGTTCATTCACGGAAACCATGACAGATACATCTGGCTTATAAAGGGCCCCTATCCCTTCAGTTCTTTTGGAAGCGGTCCCTTTCAATTGTTCATGTATGCAGCAATGTTCCTTTTGGGAATTACACTTACTGCCAGTTCAAGGGTATTGTTTAACAAGCTTAGTACTTCCAAGATGTAAAGTAGTCGCAGACACTGCAAACGTTTGATATGAACAAATCCATAATTCCACTCCCCTATCTGTGGACAAAGCTACTCCCCTATGTTATTATGTTTGTGAAATCAGCAAAAGAAAACAAATCAAGATTTCAAACTATCAAACAAGAGAGTATATTATGAATAAAATAAAAAACATTAAAAATATAGGGGTAATACTTATAATTTCATCATCATTGTTTTTCTCCCTTATGGCAACAGCCGTAAAATCAGTAAATCACTTTCCCCTTGCAGAGAAGGTTTTTTTCAGAAACTTCATCGGTCTGATCTTCCTGTCAATTCCAATTATTAAAGAAAGAAGTCTTCTGAAGGTAACAAACAAGAAGCTTATGTTTGGAAGAGCATTTTTCGGAACTTTTGGAGTTTTCCTCTTTTATAATTCGGTGCTTCATCTTCAATTGTCGGAAGCAATGGCACTTAACAAGCTTTCACCATTTTTCATCATAATATTAAGTGGATTGTTCCTCAAGGAAAAAATTAAACCTGCACAAATAATTGCAGTATTCATTGCCCTTGGTGGACTGATGATGATACTAAACCCCAAACTTAACATTCCAATGGGACCGGCACTTCTGGGACTGGCAGGAGCCTTTTGTGCAGGTGTGGCATATACAATGATTAGACAGTTGAGGCTGACTGACAATCCATCAACTATAGTTTTCTATTTCTGTCTGACATCTACCCTGGTATCATTTCCAATGATGCTAAGTGATTTCATTATGCCAAATGGAATTGAATTACTACAGCTTTGCCTAATAGGACTAATGGCCCTCGGCGGACAGCTTGCAATGACCAATGCATACAGGTATGCACCTGCATCACAACTTTCAATCTATACCTACTTGAACATAGTCTTCTCCTCATTGTGGGGATTCTTGTTCTACGGAGAATCTTTGACACTAACTTTCCTTGCAGGAGCGGGACTCATCATATTTGCAGGATACATCAACTTCCTTTCCTCAAACGGCAAGATTGGCAAGGGAAAGAAAAAGACAGCTGCACTGTCAGGAGCAAAATAGCATAAACTATTTACGAAGAATTTATGTAGAATTTTCATAATCAATCGTTTTCAACACGAAATTGACTGTTGACAAAAGTTTGATTCTAGTATATATTTTTCATAAGAATTCACATGACTGACGGAGTTGCGGAGTTTACCGCAAGGGAGTGTGAAAATTATGTAATGCCGACCGTCTGGGCTAATTGTCTGGACGGTTTTTGTATTTTTTGTCCGGATTCAATGGAGGTCAAAATGTTTAAGAAATGGAATGAATTTGAAAAAGGTATATGGGCGGAAGAAATCAACGTAAGGGATTTCATACAAAAAAACTATAGTCCTTATACAGGTGATGAAAGCTTTCTCGTAGAGAAATCAGAAAGAACCACTACACTTTTCTCCAAGGTGGAAGAACTTCTCAAGGAAGAGCAAAAAAGAGGAATCTACGATATATATACAAACGCACTTGCAGGCATAGACTGTGCAGGAGCAGGTTATGTAGACAAGGACAATGAAACCATCGTTGGACTTCAGTCCGATGGTCCCCTTAAAAGACTTATCAATCCCTACGGCGGAGTTAGAATGGTTGAAGGTGCCATAGAAGCATACAAACTTGATGTACCCAAAGATATTCTGACGGACTTTAAAAAATACAGAAAATCACACAATGAAGGTGTATTTGATGTCTACAATGACCAAATAAAGAAGGCAAGGTCTGCCGGACTCATGACAGGACTTCCAGATGCTTATGGTAGAGGAAGAATAATTGGAGACTACAGAAGAATAGCCCTTTATGGAATAGATTACCTCATTGAAGAAAAGAAAGAATATCTGAAAAACATGGCCTTCCCTTTCACCGAAGAATCACTAAGAAACAGGGAAGAGATTTCAGACCAGATCAAGGCTCTCAAAAAGATGAAAACAATGGCCTCTGCATATGGAATAGATATTTCCGTACCTGCAGCAGATGCTCAGGAAGCAGTACAGTTCGTATATTTCGGATATCTTGCAGGAGTCAAGGAAAATAACGGTGCTGCCATGTCCCTTGGAAGAACAAGTTCTTTCCTTGATATCTACATTGAAAAGGACATTGAAAAAGGACTCATTAACGAAATACAGGCACAGGAACTTATAGACCAGTTTGTCATCAAGCTTAGAATAATCAGACATCTTAGAACTCCTGAATACGATGAACTTTTCGCAGGAGATCCAAACTGGATTACAGAAGTACTGGGTGGAATGGGTCAAGACGGAAGAACACTTGTTACTAAAACAACTTACAGATTCCTACATACACTTACAAACCTGTCGGCTGCACCTGAACCTAATATGACAGTACTGTGGTCTGAAAGTCTGCCGGAATCATTCAAGAAATACTGTTCAAGAATGTCAATTGAAACTTCATCAATTCAATACGAGAACGATGATATCATGAGACCTATGCATGGAGATGATTATGCAATAGCCTGCTGTATATCTGCCATGAGGGTCGGAAAGGAAATGCAGTTCTTCGGAGCAAGATGCAATCTGGCAAAGGCACTTCTAATGGCCATCAACGGCGGAATAGATGAGCTAACAGGAGAAAAGATCATAGATGGAATAGACAAGATAGATAGTGAAATACTGGATTTCAACCAACTTATGGACAATTACAAAAAAGTCCTTTCAAAGGTTGCAGAACTTTATGTAAATACAATGAACTCAATCCATTTCATGCACGACAGATATGCCTATGAAGCTGGACAAATGGCACTTCATGACGGAACAGTGGGCCGATATATGGCCTTTGGAGTTGCCGGTCTTTCAATAGTAATGGATTCATTCAGCGCAGTGAAACATGCACAGGTAAAAGTTGTGAAGGAAAACGGACTTACCAAGGACTTTGAAATAAGAGGAGACTACCCTGCATATGGAAACGATATAGATGATGTAGATTACCTCGGAAATGAAATACTGTCATTCTTCACAAACGAGCTTAGAAAGCACAAGGCTTATAGAAATGCAAAACATACACTTTCAGTTCTTACAATAACTTCAAATGTTGTTTATGGAAAGAAAACAGGAACAACACCAGATGGAAGAGAAGCAGGCGCACCTTTTGCACCGGGAGCAAATCCAATGCATGGAAGGGATTCAGCTGGAGCACTGGCATCGCTTAACTCAGTAGCCAAGCTTCAATATGAGAATATATGCGAGGACGGGATTTCAAACACCTTCACTGTAATTCCTGAAGCAATCGGTAAGCTTGACAGACACAGAATAGACAACCTGGCTGCAATAATGGATGGATACTTCGGACAGAAGGGACACCACCTCAATGTCAACGTATTAAGAAAAGAACTACTTCTTGATGCATATGACAATCCGGACAAATATCCAAACCTTACAATCAGGGTTTCAGGATACGCTGTAAAATTCAACAAGCTGACCAAAGAACAGCAGATGGATGTAATTAACAGAACTTTCCACCAAACAATGTAGTCAGTAGCAAGGAGGATATTATGATTAAAATTCATTCAATTGAGACAATGGGAGCCTTGGACGGACCGGGAATCAGAATTATCTTTTTCCTTCAGGGATGTCCCTTGAGATGTCTCTACTGCCACAATCCTGATACATGGAAACCGTCGGGTGGAAGTAATTATTCAGCAGAAGAAATAATACAAAAAGCCCTGAGATACAAGCCATACTTCCACAAGAACAATGGAGGAATAACCTTTTCTGGAGGGGAACCTCTCATTCAGGCTGAAGAACTTCTTCAAGCAATGAAGCTGGCAAAGGAGAATGGACTCCACACAGCCCTTGACACATCGGGATACTATACCTGCAAGGACTCTGTTATTTCAGAACTGCTTAAATATACAGACCTTGTAATCCTAGACATCAAGCATGAAGAAAGAAACATGTACAAAAAAATCACAGGTCTTGAAATAGACAGACATAAGAATTTCAAGAAACTCCTTGAAATTGCTCAGTCGAAAATATGGCTGAAGCATGTAGTTGTACCGGGACTGACTGATGATGTTGCACATATGAAAAGTCTGGAAGAGGAAGTAAGGACCTTTCCCCTTGACAGGGTCGAAAAGTTCGAACTCCTTCCATACCACAGTATGGGTCAAATGAAATATGATGAACTTGAAATGGAATACCCCCTTACTGGTGTAGAAGAAATGAATATGGAACAGCTTAAGGAACTGAAAAAACACATAAAATTAGACTGTCTCATTTGAGACAGTCTTAGTTTTTTTATTATATTCTTATCTTCCGTCTCTCACAGCATGATTCAAGATATTTATCAGGATTACACTTAAATCTAGAGTAACAATCAAACTGGCAGTATATTATACATTATGCAGATATCTTCTTATTAGCCTTAAACTTACTTACATATTTATCCTTTAAAATGACATATACAATGGATAAAAGTGAGCTTGTAAGAATTACTGCAATAGTATAAAGTACAAGCTTTGCCGTAAGTGAAATTACTCTTGTCCTGTCAAATACCACTATATAGAAGCTGAGAAACAGTGGATGAATCAAATATATATAGTAGGAAGATCTGCCCAGTAAATTCACCTTGTCATACAATATCTTGGTCCTTTTTCCAAGGAATAGTCCTATGATATAAAGGAATGGAATGGAAAGTGCACAATGAAAAAACCATCCATAAACCAGATTGACACTATTTACAGTATAGAGATATGAATAAACAAGGGATGTTGCAATAAATATCAGGGAAGCCACTATTTTCATTTTTTTTCTTTTAAGTGCAATCATAACATATCCATGATTCTTCAATACATATATTCCTGCTGCAAAGAAAAACATATACTTGAAAAATACCCTGTCGCTCAGTGGGAAGTTGAATCCCAAAGTCATTATATTTATGGCCAGCACCACTGCCAATACAAATTCATCACTGAATATTTCAAACAACTTACTGAATAAAGGTATGAGCAGATACATCTGTACAAGTATTATTATGAAATACAGATGGTAACACAAAGTTCCCGTAAATATTCCCTTAATCAGGAATACAGGATCAAATGAATAGTAGCCCAAATATATATATGAACTGTAATAGACGACACAAGCAACTATATATGGATAGACTATAGTCCCTATCCGCTTCTTGAGAAACAGCCTAAAATCCTCATTATACTTTTCAAAGGATCCATAACAGGTCATCCCGCTTATGAAGATAAACAAAGTTGTGGCATACTGCATGGACCTGTTTAAAAATATCATAACATTGGAATGAATACTGCCCTGAATATAACCCGTAACTCCCATTGCAGTAATATGAATCATCACAACTGCAAAACAGGCAATTACTCTCATATAATCAAGCTCTTTTAGTCTTCTGTTTGTCATTATTTACTCCTCAAACATTATATCTAAATTCTATAATAAAATTTACATTTGTCAAGCAAGATAACTGTGTAAGCAGTTATAAGTCGTGAAGGAAAGTTTCCTTTTAAGCGTAATACCAACGTTTCAGGGGATTATGCATATTTGACTTTCCTGAACTGCAAGATAACTGTGTAAGCAGTTATAAGTCGTGAAGGAAAGTTTCCTTTTAAGCGTAATACCAACGTTTCAGGGGATTATGCATATTTGACTTTCCTGAACTGCAAGATAGGTTACTGTTCACACCCCATCCAAGAGTAAACTGCATACATAACTAAAAAACTCG
>CAZFYP010000026.1:0-21443 GCA_964523535.1 uncultured Clostridia bacterium | reverse complement strand
TAATGGCATTCCTGCACATGGGCAGTATGACCTTTATGAATATCTCCAAATCGTTAAGTCCCAGTGTTTCTGCAGATATGATCAAGTCTGTCTCTATGGAGTCAAGTCCCAACCTGTATGACTTGAAGAATATGGGGCCTGCAACGAATATCTGTGCCAGGCAGACTGCAGCCAGGGAGAAGGGTATGTTTATGCCTAAGACATGGAGATATTTCCCTATTGCCCCCAGCCTTCCAAATGTTATAAGAAGTATGAGGCCGGCTACTGAAGGAGGTATTGTCATTGGCATGTCCATTATTCCACTGACTATGTCTATGACCCTGCTTTCCTTTTTCCATACATAATACATGCCCGGCAGTCCTAGTAAAGCAACCAGGAAAATACTGGCAAGTGTACTTTTCAGTGATATCAATAATGCTGCTATCACTTCACCATTGCTGAATATGTATCCCAGATGTCTTATTGACGACCCCATATAGACGCCTATTGGCAGTACATATATGAGGACAAGTATTACAAAGGCAGATCCTCCGATTTTTTTTAAAAGGCCGTCCATCCTATTTCCCGAAATTGCAGTAGGGGAACCTGCATACCTCGCAATCCAGACATAATCCACCATGTCCTACGGATACTATGTCGTCTACTGTGATTTTTTCTCCAGCCAATACCCTTGGCAGTATAAGGTCGAAGGTTGTCCTCTTTGAATACATTACACATCCGGGCAGTCCCATGATTTCCCTATCTCCATGATATGCCATGAGAAACATTGCTCCCGGCAGTGATGGTGCACCATATCTGACTATTTCCGCTCCTGTGTTTTTTATTGCAATAGACGTCATGTCGTCGGGGTCAACCGACATTCCTCCAGTACATACGACCACGTCCTTTCCTTCATCAAGGAAAGTCTTTATTGCATCCTCTATAATTTCTAGCCGGTCGTCCACTATTACCTGGTCTATCTTACCTGTCACATACTCTGCAAATTTCCTTCTTATTACAGGTCCAAAAGCATCCTTTATCCTTCCCTTGTAGATTTCGCTTCCTGTTGTTACTATGCCCAGGCTTACATTTCTGTATGGTACAACTTTGAAAAGGTCCCTGCCTTCAAGTATCTTTTCAACCTGGTCTATCTTGTCTTCGTCTATCACCAGAGGAATCACCCTTGTTGCTGCAAGCTTTTCTCCCTTTCTTACAGGAGTGTTGGTATGTATGCTTGCTATTATTACCTGGTCTACTGAATTGACCTCTTTAAGCAGGTCCTTGTCTATCTTGTAAAGTCCGTCAATACTTGCTGTAAAGCTTATCTTGCCTTCTTTTATTTCTGAAAAGTCTATGTTGCTTCCCATTGCCGCAACCTTTATCCTTGTAGCGGCGTCATTTTCATGGAGTCTCCCTTGGACATCCTCCCATACATATATGTTTTCCTTACCTACGGATAGAAGTACGTCTATGTCTTCCTCTTTTATTACATGACCCTTCCTGAATACTGCGTCCTTTACCTTTCCAGGAATTATCTGCGTTATATCGTGACAGAGTATCTGTCCTACTGCATCTTCGACTCTTATTACCTTCATAATGTGCTCCCCAATCTATCTTTGTCTTTAATCACCAGAGAAATAACATTCAGCTATTCCTTCTTCTTATAACAGCATAAGGTCAACCTCTTGTCCTTCCATTAGCTCACTGCTTCCTGCCGGTATATCAACAAAACAATTGCATCCAACCATGGACATCAATGCTCCCGAGCTCTGATTTCCTTTTGTCATATATACTTGACCACCCTTATAATAGGCTCTCAAGATTCTTCTGTTGGGACTCTTTTTCATAAATGCTTCGGCCATTGTTCCTTTCATAGACTTCATCATCAATTCATCGCATTTCATGGCATCACTCAACAGTGATCTAAAGAACAATTCAAATGTTATTGCTGCTGCTGATGGATTGCCTGAAAGTGCCAATATGAGCTTACCATTGAAAACACTTGCAATAGCGGGGCTTCCGGGTTTCATTCTTATTTTCCAGAATAGCCTGTCTGCTCCCAGCTCTTCAAGAATAGGATGCATAATATCCATTTTACCTACAGATACACCTCCTGTAGTTATAATCATATCCACTTTTTCAGAAGTTTCCCTTATTAGCTTAAGGCCCAGTTCAACATCGTCTTCAATTGTTCCTATTATCAGTGGTTGGCAGCCAAGTTCCATCAGTCTGGCAGATATTGTATATAAATTGCTGTTATATATCTTTCCATCTTTTAATGGTTCTGTCGGTTCCATCAACTCGTCACCAGTACTTAACAAACCTATTTTCAAGGGTCGTCTCACACTGACTTCAGCAATACCGTTGCTTGCAAGAAGTCCGATATGATAAGCCGTAAGTTTTTCACCATCATTCATAAGCCTGGAACCTGATTTATAGTCTTCCCCGGCATAACAGTAGTTCTTATAGGCATCCACTCGTTTAAAAACTTTAACCGAATCCATTAGCAAATCAGTGTCTTCCTGCCTTACAACTGCATTGCTGCCTTCCGGCATTTTCCCGCCAGTCATGATACGTACAGCCTGACCTTCTTCCAACTGTTTGAGAGAGACATGCCCTGCACAGACCTCATCAACAACAGTCAATTTCACAGGTGTGTCCACAGTCGCCGTAAAAAGGTCTTCGCCACGAACTGCATATCCATCCAAAGGTGAACGGTCAAATGGAGGCTGGTCATGATTTGCAAAAACATCCTGGCCCAACACACGCCCCAAGCACTTTAAGAGTGGTAGTTCTTCAGTAAAAGTCTTAATGTTGTGATTCATATTCAATAATTCAATTGCCTGTTCCAAAGAAATATTTTCCATATCATCATACCTTTCAAAATCTATTTTTTTATGTCTGTTATAGTAACTATGTTGTATCCGCCCTATAAATAAAACAATTATATCAATTCACTTATATAGTAAAAAACCTCGTCTAAGAAAGACGAGGTAATTATTATTCATTAAGCAAACTGATATACAAGATTACACCAGCTAATTATTCGTCTCCTTTTAATAAGGGGAGGCTGTACCATTTCTAGTAGAACCCTGTGAACCAAGTTGCATGTTCAGGCAAATACACCATAGATTACCTTAGGTAATATCCGCTCGGAGAGTAGCATTTTTATTCATTTATCAAAACTCTAGGATGCTAATGAATCTACAGGTTTGGCTTTGATTATCAGTTTACCGAACATTGCTGCCGTAATTGATATTATTGGCGGAATAAAGCCAATAAAGGCATATGGCATATACTGAAGGGTTCCAACACCCAAAGTGGCTGCCATAAATGCACCACAAGTAGTCCATGGTATAAGTGGACCTGACAAAGTTCCACCTTCTTCAAGCATTCTTGAAAGCATTGACCTGTCCAGTCCTTTTTCATCGTATATATCCTTGTATAAGGATCCATTAAGAATAATGGAGAGATAAACTTCTGCCATTGACATATTCCCAAGAACTCCAGTAAACCAAGTTAATGCTACCAACTGACCAGAACCTTTTATCTTGGTTACAACATTAGCAATTAATACTTTTAAGTATCCTACTTTTTCCAGAACACCACCTAGCAGCAATGCAATAAATGCAAGTGAAAATGTCCACATCATACTTTGAACTCCACCACGTTGAACCAGCTTGTTAACTAGGGAATTACCAGTATCATGACTGTAACCATAGTTCAGTGTAGAGAACACTTCATTGATTGATGCTCCCTGTACTGTAACTGCCACAATTATTCCAACAGCAATCCCAATCAGTAAAGTTGGTACTGACGGGAATTTTAGAAAGCTTAAAAGCAGAACCGTTACTATAGGTAAAAAACACAATAGATTCAATGTGAAAGTTTCACTCATTACACTTTGCATTTCCAATATTTCAGGAGAATTAACATCACCAACATACTTCATACCTATTATTCCATATAGTATAATTGATATGATAAATGCAGGTATTATTGTTCTGGCCATAGAACTTACATGAGAATATAATTCAGTATCTGCAGCCGTTGAAGCTAGAACCGTAGTATCGGACATTGGTGAAAAATGATCACCAAAAATCGATCCAGATACTGCCATTCCTGCTACTATAGGCGCTGGAATTCCCATTCCTTGTCCCATACCCATAAGAGCCAATCCTACAGTTGCACAAGTTCCCCAAGACGTTCCAGTTGCAAATGAAGTTACACAACATACCGCAAACCCGGCAGGCAAGAATATTTCCGGTTTGATTATTTGCAAACCATAGTAAATCAATGCGGGCACAGTTCCTGCCAATTCCCAGGAACCTATAATCATTCCTATAATGATAAAAAAGAGCATTGCAATGACAGAATTCTTTAAACTTTCTCCCATTGCGTTAAATAGCTCATCCATTGTATATCCAAGTCTGCTAGATGCTCCACACACCATCAACAGACAGAATATCAAGAGAATATGAGTATCCATTCTCAATACACCCATTCCAATTGCAAGTGTTCCCATTATTGTCAAGAACACTATCAATGACATCCTAAAAGATGGCATCTTCTTAGTACTTAGCATTTTTCCTCCGAGTACAAACTTTTAATTAACTATGCTGTTAATGTGTACTTATTATATTTTTTCTATCTTAATCTGTACTGCCTTCATCAATGGGAATCCATCAATAGGATCAAATCTATCATCATGTGTAAGATAATTCACATTACCTTTTTTCCAACCATGAGTAATTTGTGTAATTCCTGGGGCAATTTCCTTAGGATGCATTACCTTTACCGGAATCTCAACCGACCCAATAACTGAGGATACTTTAACTATATCATCTGTTACAAGGCCCAACGCTTTTGCATCGTCAGGATGAAGCTCTATTTCTGCCTTTGGACATGCATTAACAAGTCTTCCAAAGTTTCTATTTCTACCATGTAGGTACATAACTTTTCTAGCTCCCGTGATCAATGTATACGGATACTCTCTTTCTTCTTCTACATTGTATGCTGGTGGAATATACTCAGGAATTTCTTCATAGCCTAAATTCTTTAAATACTCTGATGCAAATTCCAACTTTCCACTAGGAGTATTGAAAGCTTTTCCCTTGTTTTTTGCATCTTCAACATACTTTCTATCACGTTTTTCTGCATACTTGTAGCCTTCCGGGTGAGCCTTGATTTCATCAAGTGTCACTCCTGAATCACTTACAAGCCATTCAGTTAAAGCATCTTCATTTTCCCAAGGGAAATATTCTCCAGCACCCAACTTATGAGCAATGTCGTGTAGAAATTGATATTCGTCCTGCATTCCTTCAGATGGTTCAACAATTCTTTCAGTGCATCCAATAATTTGGAATCCCGGATGTATGTGAAGTTCCGATCTTTCAAGATAAGATGCAGTAGGAAGTACATAATCAGCAAGTTCTGCTGTTTCTGTCATGAAAAGCTCTCTTACAACCAATAAATCCAACGAACTCATTGCTTTAGTAACTTTTTCTGTATTTGGATTAGTCAACACAGGGTTTGCACCAATCACTATCATTCCTTTTAATGGATACGGATCTTCATTTATAATCACATCCATTGCAGTCATTGTATGACATTCCTGCCTGAAATCATAAAGTACTGGAAATTTATCTTTACCAATTGGTTTCAAATCAAGCAATGGTTTTTCATGATACAGTGTTAGTTCCTTCAATGGGAAACTTACAGGTGTATAATTACCACCAATAGCATCTACTGCTGCTAAAAGTCCATCAAAACATGCAACGGCTCTTATATTGTTTATACCATTCTCATGATGCTCAAGTCCGTTTCCTACATAGTTGACAACTGCAGGTGCTGATGCATACATTTCTTTGGCAATTGACGGAATCATTCCAGATACATCAATGCCACATTCCTCTGAAACATATTCACGGGTGAAGGTCTTTGAGTATTTTGCAATCTTATCAAAACCAATTGTATAATCCTTAATGAATTCATTGTCAATCAGGTTATTATCAATCATTTCTTTCATAAGACCCCAAGCAAATGCTCCATCAGTTCCAGGCTTTATTCTCACAAATACATCGGCCTGTCTAGCAATAGCTGACAGTCTAGAATCTATTACAATAAGTTTTGTACCTTTCTCACGCGCTCTATTGATCTGTTGTGTCATATTTGGATGAGCGTGCGGAGGATTAGCTCCCCATAATACTATACATTTTGAGTTTTCAAAATCAGGCTGTGCATTCCAACGACCATACATCAATGAATATCCAATCCATCTACCAACAAAACACTGGGAATCATTTGAAAAATAATTTGGAGATCCTATTGCATGAATAAATCTTCTTGCCATTTCCTCTTCCTGCATAAATCCAACAGCTTCACCTTTCCAAATACTCATGGCAGCATCGCCATGTTCTCCTTGAAGTTTCTTGATTTTTTCAGCAATTTCTTCAAGAGCCTGTTCTAAAGGTATTTCAACAAAACCATTTTCTGTCTTCTTCAATGGTTTTCTAATTCTATCAGGAGCATTAATAAGATCTACGCCACCAGGTCCTTTAATACAAAGACGCCCTCTATTCCAAGGATGTTCTTTATTACCGTCTATATCTACAACTTTTCCATCTTCCGTATATACATTAATACCACAGTGGTCATCACACATACGGCAGAGTGTTTTAAATGATTTTCTTTCAGCCATTATTTTTCTCCACCTTCTTTCAATGCACGCATTATAATACCATCACAGTCTTTTCTATTGCCATCATATTCTTCAACTTCTTCAAAATTCAATGCACCTGCTATACAATGTTTAACACAATTAGGTTCATCGGTATCGCAAAGATTACATTTTCTACTTACTTGCTTTGCAGAGTCAAAATGGATATTTCCATAAGGACAAGCTAGCATACACATTTTACAACCTACACATAGGTTTTCATTGATTATAACTGCGCCTGTTTCTTCATTTCTTGATATTGCTCCTGCTGGACATACACTTAAACAGTAAGCTTCTTCACAGTGCATGCAAGTCATTGGTATACAAGCATTTTCATCAGGATAAAAATTCACTTGAATGTTTGATTCTTCACTACTGCATGTACCTGCTCTATTATATGAACAAGCATACTCGCAGTTTCTACATCCTACACATTTTGTGGGATCCATTGTTACGATAAACATGTTAAGCCCCCTCTTCTTACAAACTTTTTATTGATTTCATTATATTTCTTGGATTAGATTTTGCTATTTGTAAATGTAGATATGCACCAAGTTTCTCAACAGGTACATCAATTACAGTTTTCTTTCTGATAAGTGGTCTAAGTTTTCCCAACAATGGTACTATGTTGGTACTTCCTACTGCAGTCGCTCCAATGACTTTATCATTTTCAAATACAAGTTTTATGTAACCTTTTCCTCCGAAAACACTTCCGTCCAATACTTCTACACGATCGCCTTCACCTTCATTAAATCTGCCCATAGATGATACTGTCAATTCAAACATTTGAGTTGTATTCATATTCAAACTACCTTCATATGGAAAGGGTTTTCCAGCAAGATTATTTCCTGCTACCTTACCCATTTCTATTGCTGTAGGCCATAGTGCATGAATAACATTCTTGTCTCCAAAAGTTGTTGGTCCCTGGGCAACATCACCAGCTGAATATATATCTTTTACCGATGTTTCCATGAACTCATCTACTAAAATACCTCTATCAGTCTTTATATCAGTACCATTAACCAAAGCAATATTTGCTCTAACTCCTGTACCAACTACTATAAAGTCCACCTCAAAAGGTTCATTACCCTTCGTATATACTCTAAAAGATCCGTCTTCCAACTTCTCGATTTTTTCAGTCATTGTATTAACTCTTAAATCTGCACCCAGTTCTCTAATACTATTAGACAAAAGCTCTGCACCTTTATCATCCAAAACATTAGGCATAATCCTTGATACGAGTTCTACTATTGTTACTTCAAGGCCCTTGAATAGTGCTGCCCAGGCTGCCTGCAATGAAACAAATCCTGAACCCAAGACCATTACTCGCTTACCTTTCTCAAAATACTTTTCCAAGCTTTCTGCGTCTTTCAACGTCCACATATTATATACACCCTCTGCATCCAATCCAGGAATAGGGGGGCTAACTGCACGTGACCCAGTTGCTATAAGTAATTTGTCATAAGTAATCTGTCCACCATTTTCTAAAGATACTACCTTCTTCTTGTCATCCACACATTCAACAGTCTCTTCAATATAGTCTACATCCATATCTTCATAATATTTTTTTTCACGAATAAAAAAATTATCATAATCTGCTTTGCCTCTCAGATAGTAAGGTAACAATACTCTGGAATAAGCTAGACCACCTTCTTTTGATATAAGCGTAACTTTTGCATCTTTATTTTCTTTTCTAAATGATTCCAAGGCACTAAGCCCGGCTGCACTATTTCCAATAATTACCACATGCATGACATCACCTCCTTAAATAATAACGGAACTATGCTCTATTATACCATGGCACAATAAGGAATTCGTCTAATTAGTTCATTGCCACGTTCTGTTCTTCAGAACATCGTTCCGTTTAATTGTTGCCATTATTATATCATCTAGCTATAGCTATGTCAATAAAACCAAGGGGATAATTCCCCTCATTCTATCATTTATCTAATAGCATTTTATTACGAACAGGCAACATCATCCTGTACGATGTAATTAAGGCCTATTTCCAAGGCCTTGGTATTCATTTCCTTGAACTTGCCCTTACCCTTTTTATCAAACATTCCATTCATGCCATCAATGGCTTCCTGGTCTGTGAATTCTCCTATAGTCCTAAGGATTGCACCTGTCATTATGATGTTAGCTCCCTTTGGATGGTTGATTTCCTTCGCCAGTGATTGGCAAGGTATTTCAATGAAGTTTACATCTTCTCTTACACCTGGGTCATATGTCACCATGTCTGAATTTACAAGTACGGTTCCATTTTGCGCCACCATGTCTATGAACTTGTTGAATGACGGAGTGTTCATTGCCAGAAGCACATTTGGTTTTTCCTGGGAAGGGTTGAATATTCTTCCGTCTCCGAATTTCACCGTACAGTTGGCTGTTCCTCCCCTCATGGCTGAACCATAGGATGGTATCCATGTTGCATTCAGTCCCTTGCTTACTGCTATTTCAGATACTATTAGTCCTGAAGTAAGGACTCCTTGTCCTCCAAATCCTGCAAATACTATCTCTTTCATCTTATTTTGCCTCCCTTGTCTTGTATTCACCCAGTGGGAAGTGGTCTAAAACCGTATTGTGGATATGGTCTACAGCCTGCAATGGCGTCATGCCCCAGTTTGTTGGACATGCCGACATTATTTCAACTACCGAATATCCTTCCTTGTTCATTTGTGCCGTCAATGCTTCCTTGATGTATTTCTTTGTCTTGTTGATTTCAGCAGGTGTCGTTACTGCTCCTCTTGCCGCATATGCCACATTGAACTGATTTGCCACTAGTTCAGGAAATCTGATCGGCGATCCTGTTACACTACAGTCTCTTCCATGCACTGTTGTTGTTGTCTTTTGTCCTGGAAGTGTTGTGTTACTCATTTGTCCACCGGTCATTCCGTAGTTTGTGTTGTTTATTACAAACACACTGATATTTTCGTTCCTATATGCCGCACTTGTTGTTTCTCCTATTCCTATGCTGTAGGCATCTCCATCTCCCTGGTATGATACTACCATCTGGTCAGGTGATACTCTTTTCATTCCTGTACATACCGCTCCTGCTCTACCGTGAAGGCAGTGGAGTCGGTCTGTTTCCAGTACTCCTCCCAAAAGGCTTGAGCATCCTACTCCTATTCCGAACATCACATTTGTGTCTTGTCCAAGTTCTTCAAGACATTCAGTTATTAGTCTGATTGCTATTCCGTGTCCGCATCCCGGACAGAATGACGATGCCTTCTTGGCTATTTCAGGTATTTTTCTTGCTTTTGCCATTAGAATGCCTCCTTGATCTCGCCGTCTGCGATTTTCTTGTAGTCATTTTGTATCTTTTCCATTTCTGGAATGCCAAATACATAGGGCAGGCTGTATACCGGTTTATTGTCGCTGAATTTCCTTTTGACTGTTAAGGCAACGTCTTCTACCATTTGTCCTGTCGCATTTGCTTCCACAGTTATAAATCCCTTTACATCCGGATTGACTTTCTCGAATGCCTTTTCAGGGAATGGCCACGCTGTTATTGGTCTGATTACACCCACCTTGTGTCCTGCTTTTCTCAGTTCTTCAACTGCTCCTTCTGTGGATCTTCCCGGTAGTCCAAAGGATACGAATACATAATCTGCATCTTCCACATCCGAATCCGCCCAACGCTGTTCATTTTCCTTAATGGCCGCATTCTTCTCATTCATGGCAACTGCTTCCTTCATTGAATCCCTGTCGAAGATACCTACTTTCTTGTATGAGTATTTTCCGTCAAATCCCCATGGATATCTTTTTGGTTCAATAAAGTCTGGAAGGTCGCAAGGCTCCATCATCTGTCCCAGTGCCCCTTCTGTCATAAGAACTGCTACTGTTCTATATTTTTCTGAAAGATCGAAAGCTACTCCAAGAAGGTCAACTGCTTCCTGTATGCTTGATGGACATAGCACTATGGGTCTGTAGTCTCCATTTCCTCCGCCTCTTGTTTCTCTCAAGTAGTCACACTGAGCTGAGTAGAGTGTTCCTATTCCGTTCCCGTATCTTACTACATTGATTATTACCGCTGCCAGTTCCTCGTCGTATAGCTGGGTAATTCCTTCCTGCTTAAGACTGATTCCTGGTCCTGACGATGCAGTGAAACTTCTCACTCCACAGGCTGCTCCTCCTATTACCATGTTTATTCCTGCTATTTCACTTTCAGCCTGTACAAAGGCTCCCCCTACTTCAGGCATTCTCCATGAAATATATTCCATTATTTCCGTTGATGGTGTAATTGGGTATCCCGCATACAGTCTGGCTCCAAATCTCACTGCAGCTTCTGCTATGGCGTGGTTCCCTTTTATCATTTCTCCCATTTATCCTTCCTCCTAATCTCCAATTATTTCATATACGCCGTCCGGACACATTGTGTAGCATATTCCGCATCCTATGCATTTATCGTCATCTATCACTGTTGTCCTATATCCAAATTCATTGAATGTCTCTGTGAATGTTATTGCATCCTTTGGGCAATTCACCACACACAGTTCACATTGCTTGCATCTTAATGAGTCAACTTTTACTTTCACTATATAACCTCCTTGGTTTCATATATATTTTCACATCTTGTTTCCTTTGTAAACATAGATGCTACAAACCCTATACATGTTGCTACGAACACCCAGAAAAAAGCTTTCTGGTATAATTCAACATTGGACAGCACTCCTTGATTCTTTGCAATTATCGATGCTGTCATCTGCGGAATTACAATGGACCCGAAAAAACCTCCTATGTTGGCTACCGCAACGGATACTCCTACATATTGGGGGTCGTTTACTTCCTTGACGCCCGGCCAGCTGATTACATATGCACAAGATCCAAATCCCAACATGAACATGAGAATGGACAACATACCTTCACTTAGTACTCCTCCACCCATGAATACCAAAGCTCCCCAGGTCAATATATAAAGACCTCCAACAGCCAGCATCGGAACCTTTCTTGATCTCATCTTGTCGGATATTGTTCCCACAAACACCGAACCTACTGCCGCTCCAACTATAGATGGAATAAGATAATTTGTTGCAACAATCATTGATTTACCATAAACATCCATAATAAATGAAGTGCCATAATATCCTGTAATCACGACATATGAACCATAAAAGGCAGCATACATAAAAAACAGTGGCCAGGTTTTTGGATTTATGAAGACCTTAACTACACCCTTAAGAATATCTCCTATCGATTGCTTAGTCGACCCTTCCAAAGACTTATTTACAGGAGTCAACCCCAATTCCTCAGGTTTGTTTCGTACAATCCAAAAGATAAGCATTGCTATGACTATGGAAACAAATCCAATCAATCTAAAGGACATTCTCCAGCCAATTTTTCCTACCATGAGTGCCAGAGGAGTCTGGGCCAAGGCTCCACCCATAACACCTATGAAACAGGTCAAACCTGTAATAGTTCCAAATTCCGATTCCCTGAACCAATTCGACTGAAGCTTTATTATGGATACAAAGATTACAGCAGTACCAAGTCCAACCATAGACCTTCCAATATAGAGGAAGGGAATACTGTCGGCCAAGCTGAATATTGTAATACCTAAGGCTGCAACCATTGTACCAAGAAATGCAGTAATTCTTGAACCCAATGCGTCAGACAATATTCCAGTTGGAATCTGCATAAGAAGATAAAGATAAAAATATACATTTCCTATGGATATAAAAGTTTGTTCAGATAAGCTGAATTCACTTATTAATGTAGGCTTGACTACACCCATGGAAAAGGAATGAAAAAAAACCAGTCCGTAGGACAAAACCATTATGCCCCATACAAGCCATCTGTATTTTAAAGTTTTTTTGATTCCTTCATTCGAAACCGCCATACTAGAACTCATTCCTAAACAATTCTCCTAATTTAATAATACCTTCTTCAATTTTATCAGGATCCATAGTTGAAAAATTGAGTCTGATTGTATTATCATTACCTGTTCCAGGGAAGAAAGGTCCTCCCGGTACAAATCCAACATTCTTTTCCAATGCCTTAGGCAGCAATGCACTTGCATCTGCATCTTTAGGCAAGGTCAACCATACAAACATTCCTCCTTCAGGATGAGTCCTCTTTATGCTCTTTGGAAAATGCTCGTCTATCAAATTACACATCAAATCCCTTTTTGACTTATAGCTTTCTATAATATATTTAACCTGCTCGTCAAGGTCATACTGGTTCAAATATTCTTCCACCTGCATCTGAGCAAGCTGGTTTGACTGAAGGTCTGCACCCTGCTTGATCATTTCATATTTGTTTACCAGATCCGGACTGGCCATAAGCCAACCAACTCTCAATCCTGCGCAGAATATCTTGGAAAAAGACCCCAAATAAACTACTCTTTCTTCTGTATCAAAGGACTTGATCGAAGGAACTACTTGACCTTCGAATCTTATCTCACCATAAGGATCATCCTCAATTATCGGTAAATCATACTTGCTGGCTAATTCATAAAGCTTCTTTCTTCTTTCCAGTGACCATGTTTTTCCTGTTGGATTTGAGAAATTAGGAACAACATATATCATTTTAGCCTTGGAATCACTTTCAAGCAGTGCTTCCAATTCATCCATCTTCATTCCATATTCATCAGCATCCACGCCTTTTACATTACACTCATATGGCGCAAATGATGCAAGGGCTCCCAAATAGCTTGGATTCTCCGTAATAAGGGTATCTCCCTTGTCCAGAAATAACATTGCACTAAATGATATAGCCTGCTGGGAACCAGTAGTGATTTGAAGATTTTCAATACCACAAAGCATATCCTTCCCTGCCATTCTTTCCTGAATCTTTTTAAGCAAAGGTTCATGTCCTTTTGTAGGACCATACTGCAATGCCTGAATGCCTTTTTCGCTAAGTATCTTGTTTGTAATATCCTTTACTATATCTACGGGTATAAAATCAGGTGACGGCAGTCCGGCCGCAAAAGATATACAATTTTCCTTTGCAGCTATAAGCTTTCCTGCTTCTCTGATTGCTGATGGTTTCATAACATCTATTCTTGATGATAATTTCATTTTAAACCTCCTTGGATGCCAGACAAGCAAGAGCTATTGAATTAATCTTTATTGCTGCCGTGTCTGATCTTGAACTAAGAATTACAGGACTGCTGGCTCCCAGTACTATGCCGGCCCATTTTGCCTTGTTGAAATGAAGCCATGATTTCCCAAGTACATTTCCTGTTTCAATATTTGGGAATACAAGCAAATCTATATCCCCTGTAACCTTGCTATCTATTCCCTTGTGTTGAGCCGCATATGGACTGAATGCCACGTCAAATGCTATGGGACCCTCTATAATACACTTGGAAATCTGACCAGATTCCACTGCTTCCACAAGACCCTGTGCGTCCACTGTTGCAGATACCTTGGGATTCACCATTTCATTGGCAGCCAAAGCACCGACCTTGGGCATATCGATTCCCATGCTCTTCATTGCAGTTAGTGCACTTTGTAGAATAACCTTCTTGTCTTCCAGACCGGGAGCAGTATTTATGCCACTGTCTGTACAATACAAAAGCTTATGGTATCCAGCCAATTCATATACTGCCAGCATGCTGATAAGATTACCTGTACGCATACCCTTTTCTTTTGAAAGAATGGCTCTCATGTATACGCTTGTATTCACAAGACCTTTCATCAATATGTCTCCGCTTCCTTCCTTTACAAGTGAAACAGCCTTAGCCGCAGAATCTTCCGGTGTTGCAGCGTCATATACGCTGAATACTTCCATTCCGACTTCACTTGCATATTCCCTGATTTTTTCTTCATCTCCAACCAAAACAGGTTCAACAAATCCCAAATCCTGTGCTGCCTTTACCGCTTTAAGAACTTCCTTGTCTTCCGCCGCAGCTACACACAGCTTGTATGGCCCTGTCTTTTTTGCTTCCGCTATTATCTCTTCAAAATTTTTATACATGTCATTACCTCTACTTATATTCTTTAGGCTCTTCAATTCCATTCAATACTCTCATGGCACCTAATGCCAAAGCTTCCATTTCCATTTCACCAGGCTTTACAACTACATCTGCCATATACTGAACTCTCTTTCTTACTCCTTCAACAACCAGTTTGGAATATGCTATTCCACCAGTTAATATGATCTTGTCCACTTTTCCATCCAGAGATGCACCGTATTGTGCTATTTCCTTAGCCACCTGATATACAAAGGCATCAAAAACAAGTTTCGCCTCTTGGTCACCATTTTCAACCTTTTCTTGTATCTCAATCATATCCTTGGTTCCAAGATAATCATACATTCCACCTATGCTACTTACCTTTGCTACCATCTCCTTATGACTATACTTTCCCGAATAGCAAAGATTGATCAAGTCATATGTCAGTAAGCCCCCGCTTCTTTCAGGAGAGAAGGGTCCGTCTGAACGACCACCACTGCCGTCTACCATTTTGCCTTTGTCATGGGCAACTATAGAAATTCCAGATCCCAAATGAGCTACTATAAAATTGAAGTCGGAATATTGTCCACCCATTTTAGCTGCTTCATCTCTACAAACAGCCTTATGGTTAAGGGCATGGAGCCAGCTTGCCTTTTCTATTTCCTTCAATCCTGTAATTCTTGATACAGGTAGGAATTCATCTACGGATACCGGATCAACTACAAATGACGGTATACCTACTTCATCACCAATGTTTTTTGCAATTACGGAACCAAGATTAGAAGCATGTTCACCGTTGATCTTATTTTCCAAATCCTTAATCATAATTTCATTTACAGGGTAGGTTCCACCTTCAATAGCTTTCATCAAGCCACCACGTCCAACTACACACGTCAAGTCATCGATATTAAATCCATTTTTTGACAATGCATCGATAATCAATTGTTTCCTGTAGTCGAATTCATCAAATACGCTGTCATACTTTGCCAAGTCCTCGGCAGTGTGTTTTACTGTATCCTTGAACAGTTGCTTTTCACCATTGAATACAGCTATCTTCGTGGAGGTTCCTCCTGGGTTAATTACAAGTATTTTCATAACATCTTCCTTTCTTATAAACGTGCTGCAAATGTTTGCATATCCGCCTTATTTTTCGGCGTTCTGTTTGTCAGAACGCCGTTCTATTTACCTTAGGTTCAGTATAGCATTCTTTCCTTTATATTACAAGCAAAAAATTAAATGATTTTGATGCCATTAGTAAATTTAAAAACACCTATACAATATATGATTTTTTTGCTAAACTAGTAGTACAAATATTATTGCAACAATAATGCATATGCAGCATGAATCAGCTGCACATCTGCACTAAAAAGGAGATATATAATGGCCGATACAATAAGTTCTGTCGATCGTGCTCTAGACATCCTGATTTATCTACATAGAGAAGGAGTAGAAAAGGGTATATCTGAAATATCAAAAGATCTTGGCATGTATAAAAGTACAATACATAGAAGTCTGGTTACTTTAGAAAACAAGGGATTTGTATATCAAAACCCGGAAAATGAAAAATACTGGCTGGGAATGAAGCTGTTTGCAATAGGCAAAAGCGTAGAAGACAAATTCTCATTCTCCAAGGCAGTAAGACCGTATACAGAAATTCTTTTAAAAGAATTCAATGAATCAGTCAACGTATCCATCTTGGATACAACTTCAACAGACAGTTTAAGAACTATTCTTGTTCACAAGGAAGAAAACTCAAAACAGGTTTTAACAGTAGCACCTACACTGGGTTCCACAAGCGAATGTCATTGTTCCTCAGTAGGAAAATGTTTACTGGCATTCGGTAAGGATGTACCCTATGAGAAATTCACCGACAAGCCTCTCACCCAGTATACGGAGAACACCATAAAAACATGGGATGAATTCTACAAATGCCTGGATCTTGTGAAAAAACAAGGCTATGCAATCGATGAAGGCGAAATGGAAATAGGATTGACCTGTATAGGTGCCCCAATTCTTGACCGAAACGGTATTGCCATAGCTGCAGTAAGTATTTCAGGTCCAAGCAACAGGATGCATGAAGGTGATTTCCAATATAAAATCAACAAGGTAAAAGAAATTGCAAATCAAATAAGCAACAAGCTTTAACTCACAAGAAGGCAGCTTTGTCAAACTATCAAAAAACCTGGTTTAAAGGATTGAGGAGATTATTCCCCATCCAAAACCAGGTCTTTCTATATATAATGATTATTATATTCTTTGGGATAATTGTGTCCTACAAATATTCCGGATATATCTTTCCAATGAATCTTATAGAGTCTCTGTCTTCAAGAACCCTGTTTGCTGTAATTGGCTTGTTGTTGATCATTACAATTCCAATTGTTTTATGATCAATCCCCAATATACCCGCCAGGTCTCTAACTTTTTCTTTTCTACCAGTCTCTATATTAAACCATTTGTTGAAGGGCAAGCCTTCCTTGTAGATTTCCGTTTTTATACTATATGTCATATCTCTCACTCCTTAACTATTTTTCCATAATCAATTAGCAATTATTATACTGACATTTACCTCACAGATTTATTGCGTACAAGCAACATCATCCTGTTTAATGTAGTTAAGCCCAATTTCCAAGGCCTTGGTATTCATTTCCTTGAACTTGCCCTTACCCTTTTTATCAAACATTCCATTCATGCCATCAATGGCTTCCTGGTCTGTGAATTCTCCTATAGTCCTAAGGATTGCACCTGTCATTATGATGTTAGCTCCCTTTGGATGGTTGATTTCCTTCGCCAGTGATTGGCAAGGTATTTCAATGAAGTTTACATCTTCTCTTACACCTGGGTCATATGTCACCATGTCTGAATTTACAAGTACGGTTCCATTTTGCGCCACCATGTCTATGAACTTGTTGAATGACGGAGTGTTCATTGCCAGAAGCACATTTGGTTTTTCCTGGGAAGGGTTGAATATTCTTCCGTCTCCGAATTTCACCGTACAGTTGGCTGTTCCTCCCCTCATGGCTGAACCATAGGATGGTATCCATGTTGCATTCAGTCCCTTGCTTACTGCTATTTCAGATACTATTAGTCCTGAAGTAAGGACTCCTTGTCCTCCAAATCCTGCAAATACTATCTCTTTCATCTTATTTTGCCTCCCTTGTCTTGTATTCACCCAGTGGGAAGTGGTCTAAAACCGTATTGTGGATATGGTCTACAGCCTGCAATGGCGTCATGCCCCAGTTTGTTGGACATGCCGACATTATTTCAACTACCGAATATCCTTCCTTGTTCATTTGTGCCGTCAATGCTTCCTTGATGTATTTCTTTGTCTTGTTGATTTCAGCAGGTGTCGTTACTGCTCCTCTTGCCGCATATGCCACATTGAACTGATTTGCCACTAGTTCAGGAAATCTGATCGGCGATCCTGTTACACTACAGTCTCTTCCATGCACTGTTGTTGTTGTCTTTTGTCCTGGAAGTGTTGTGTTACTCATTTGTCCACCGGTCATTCCGTAGTTTGTGTTGTTTATTACAAACACACTGATATTTTCGTTCCTATATGCCGCACTTGTTGTTTCTCCTATTCCTATGCTGTAGGCATCTCCATCTCCCTGGTATGATACTACCATCTGGTCAGGTGATACTCTTTTCATTCCTGTACATACCGCTCCTGCTCTACCGTGAAGGCAGTGGAGTCGGTCTGTTTCCAGTACTCCTCCCAAAAGGCTTGAGCATCCTACTCCTATTCCGAACATCACATTTGTGTCTTGTCCAAGTTCTTCAAGACATTCAGTTATTAGTCTGATTGCTATTCCGTGTCCGCATCCCGGACAGAATGACGATGCCTTCTTGGCTATTTCAGGTATTTTTCTTGCTTTTGCCATTAGAATGCCTCCTTGATCTCGCCGTCTGCGATTTTCTTGTAGTCATTTTGTATCTTTTCCATTTCTGGAATGCCAAATACATAGGGCAGGCTGTATACCGGTTTATTGTCGCTGAATTTCCTTTTGACTGTTAAGGCAACGTCTTCTACCATTTGTCCTGTCGCATTTGCTTCCACAGTTATAAATCCCTTTACATCCGGATTGACTTTCTCGAATGCCTTTTCAGGGAATGGCCACGCTGTTATTGGTCTGATTACACCCACCTTGTGTCCTGCTTTTCTCAGTTCTTCAACTGCTCCTTCTGTGGATCTTCCCGGTAGTCCAAAGGATACGAATACATAATCTGCATCTTCCACATCCGAATCCGCCCAACGCTGTTCATTTTCCTTAATGGCCGCATTCTTCTCATTCATGGCAACTGCTTCCTTCATTGAATCCCTGTCGAAGATACCTACTTTCTTGTATGAGTATTTTCCGTCAAATCCCCATGGATATCTTTTTGGTTCAATAAAGTCTGGAAGGTCGCAAGGCTCCATCATCTGTCCCAGTGCCCCTTCTGTCATAAGAACTGCTACTGTTCTATATTTTTCTGAAAGATCGAAAGCTACTCCAAGAAGGTCAACTGCTTCCTGTATGCTTGATGGACATAGCACTATGGGTCTGTAGTCTCCATTTCCTCCGCCTCTTGTTTCTCTCAAGTAGTCACACTGAGCTGAGTAGAGTGTTCCTATTCCGTTCCCGTATCTTACTACATTGATTATTACCGCTGCCAGTTCCTCGTCGTATAGCTGGGTAATTCCTTCCTGCTTAAGACTGATTCCTGGTCCTGACGATGCAGTGAAACTTCTCACTCCACAGGCTGCTCCTCCTATTACCATGTTTATTCCTGCTATTTCACTTTCAGCCTGTACAAAGGCTCCCCCTACTTCAGGCATTCTCCATGAAATATATTCCATTATTTCCGTTGATGGTGTAATTGGGTATCCCGCATACAGTCTGGCTCCAAATCTCACTGCAGCTTCTGCTATGGCGTGGTTCCCTTTTATCATTTCTCCCATTTATCCTTCCTCCTAATCTCCAATTATTTCATATACGCCGTCCGGACACATTGTGTAGCATATTCCGCATCCTATGCATTTATCGTCATCTATCACTGTTGTCCTATATCCAAATTCATTGAATGTCTCTGTGAATGTTATTGCATCCTTTGGGCAATTCACCACACACAGTTCACATTGCTTGCATCTTAATGAGTCAACTTTTACTTTCACTATATAACCTCCCATTTCCACTTTCGTTCTATTCTTCGGAACATCGTTCTGTTTATCTCAAATCCAGTATAGCATCCTTTCTAATTTATTTCAAGTAAATTTTCTATAAACTTACATTTATCTTTATGCCTTGGAAATACAAGACTTACCCTCATCTACAAGCAGTTTATTAATCATCTGCCATTTAAAAACTTCTTTCCAAGTAGTGTTTTTTTTGCTACACTAGGTATTACAAATTTAAAGGAGATATATAATGGCCGATACAATAAGTGCAGTAGATCGAGCTCTGGACATCCTTGTTTATCTATACAACGAAGGTACGGAAAAGGGAATATCTGAAATGTCAAAAGAACTTGACATGTATAAAAGCACCATACATAGAAGTCTTGTAACCCTTGAAAACAAGGGGTTTGTATATCAAAACAGTGAAACAGGAAAATACTGGCTGGGAATGAAACTCTTTGCTATCGGTAAAAGCGTAGAGGATAAGTTTTCCTTTTCAAAAGCAGCGAAACCATATACCGAGGCTTTACAAAAAGAATTCAACGAAACAGTCAATGTATCTATACTTGATACAAGTTCATCCGACAATCTAAGGACAATAATTGTACACAAAGATGACAATGCCAAACAGGCCATGACTGTAGTTCCTTCATTGGGTTCCAGCTGTGAATGTCATTGTTCTTCTGTCGGCAAATGCCTTCTGGCTTTTGGAAAAGACATTCCTTATGAAAAATTCACAAACAAGCCTCTGACACAATTTACTGAAAATACAATCAAAACCTGGGATGATTTTTTTAAATGTCTTGAAATAGTTAAAAAGCAAGGATATGCAATTGAAGATGGGGAAAATGAAATTGGATTGACTTGCATAGGTGCACCAATACTTGACGACAATGGCTTTGCAATAGCAGCTGTAAGTCTTTCAGGTCCAAGTCACAGGATGCATGACGGTGATTTTGAATATAAAATCAAAAAGGTAAGAGAGGCTGCCAGTCTTATAAGTACACGACTCTAAAAGTTAAAAATCATAATACAATAATAAAAAGGATGATCTAAAAAAACAGAGCAAAATACCTAACCATATAGAATAAGGTAACCACAATAGTTTCCAGTAGGTCAGTAAAGGCTCTGCAATAATAATTATATTAAATAGCTAATAGAATCCAAAGATTAATTCTATTGTATATTGAAAACAACGGGTAACCCATATATCAAAAAATGAAAAAAGCAGGTGGTCAACCCTGCCTTTTTCATTTTATAAAAGAACAAAACCATAACAGCTTTGCTGTTATCCATTCAACAAGAGTTCATTGATAGGTCTTCCCGGTGGTACTATTGGGAAGACGGACTCATCATGGTCTATAAGACACTCAATGAATACAGTAGTTCTAAGATGAGCTGACTCCTTCAGTGCAAAATCTAGTTCTTCCATTGTTTCGGCACGGAAGTACTTGATTCCATATGATTCAAGAAACATCTTTCCATCAACGTCATCAAAGGTATCAGTCTCTGAATACCTTGCTTTACTGAACATCCTCTGCCACTGTCTAACCATTCCCAAAGAGTGGTTGTTAAGCTCAATCATCTTGATAGGCAACTTATATCTATTAACCGTAATAAGCTCATTATGATTCATCCTGACGTCCGCTGTGGATGAAAAAGTTGCTGAAATCAATCAACGCGTCAATGAGTTTCAT
>CAZFYP010000025.1:13040-22294 GCA_964523535.1 uncultured Clostridia bacterium | reverse complement strand
TGAAAGACAGGGTCAAAGAATCCATTTCAATGGTACTAAAGCTTTCTATAGTAATGGGTGTGGTGTCTTATTTACTTGCCATAGTTTTCAATGAGCAAATGATCGGGCTGTTTATTACAGACAGTGAAGAAGTTGTAAGGATAGCATCACGAGGAGTTTTGATATATTTTATCAACTTCATTTTCCTGGGATACAACATGTCGGTCATAATGTATTATCAAGCTATTGAGAAACCTAGAATTTCTACTTTCTTTACAATTCTGCGTGGATTTATAGTAGTCCTTTCGCTTCTATATGTCTTGCCGAAATATTTAGGTACAGATGGAGTGTGGATGACAATACCATTGACAGAAGCGATTGTTTTTATTATGGCTCTTGCCTACGGAAGGTATTTATCAAGGCAAAAAGTCTTTACAAATAAAAAAATAGTGCTATAATAATTTTTGGAATAAATTAAATAGCCTTCGGATGATGATACGGGAAGACAATTGACTTGTATCGGACGGGCCTCTGGAGAGAATTATTATGGAAAGTATTTTAAGCATCATGGGAAAAATCGATTCGTTTGTATGGGGACCGCCCCTTCTGATATTGTTGGTTGGTACGGGACTCTACCTTACTGTAAGACTTGGCCTTATACAGGTACTTAAGCTGCCGTTGGCTCTTAAATATTTATTTTCAAGAGACCAGGATTCAACTGCAGACGGAGATGTAAGCAGTTTTGCTGCACTTTGTACGGCTCTTGCTGCAACTATTGGAACAGGTAATATAGTAGGAGTTGCAACTGCCATAAAGGCAGGAGGTCCGGGAGCTTTGTTCTGGATGTGGATGGCTGCATTCTTTGGAATGGCTACAAAATATGCAGAAGCTCTTCTGGCTGTCAAGTACAGGGTGGTTGATGAAAACGGTCAAATGTCTGGCGGACCTATGTATTATATAGAAAAAGGACTTGGAAACAAGACTCTTGCAAAGATGTTTGCAATATTCGGCATAGGAGTTGCCTTCTTTGGTATAGGAACATTTCCACAGGTAAATGCAATAGCCAGTGCCGTTAATATTACATTCAATGTGCCAATCGTGGCAAGTGCTGTTGTATTGACTGTATTGGTTGCCCTTGTTACTCTTGGAGGAATAAAAAGCATATCAAAGGTTTGTGAGTTTGTTGTTCCTTTTATGGCATCCTTGTATATTCTAGGTTCTGTAATCATATTGATCTACAACCACAGTCTGGTACCTCAGACTTTGGCACTAATAGTTAAAAGTGCATTTACACCTACTGCTGCAATGGGAGGATTCCTTGGAACTACTGTTATGAAGTCTATTCAAAGCGGTGTTGCAAGGGGAGTATTCTCAAATGAGTCGGGACTTGGGTCGGCACCAATTGCCGCTGCGGCTGCAAAAACAAATTCATGCGTTAAGCAGGGACTTATATCGATGACTGGAACATTCTTCGATACAATCATCATCTGTACAATGACGGGAGTAACTCTTGTTCTTACAGGTGCCTGGTCATCGGACTATTCCGGAGCGGAGATGACAACAATGGCCTTTAGCCAGGGACTTCCTCTTCCTGCCATAGGACAGATGATAGTGACCATAGGTCTCATATTCTTTGCATTCACTACAATACTGGGATGGAATTACTACGGTGAAAGATGTACGGAGTACCTTTTTGGCATTAAGGGAATAAAGCCATACAGAATGGTCTATATAGTACTAGTTGCGTCTGGTGCATTTTTGAAACTTGACCTTATATGGATAATTGCAGATATTGTAAACGGATTGATGGCCATTCCAAACCTTATAGGTATACTTGGACTAAGCGGTGTAATTATATACGAAACCAACAAGTATTTTGAAGAACTAAAGATCGAGAAATCAAAGAAAAAGATTTCTGCATAAGTTCAAATAAATATTTAAATTGTGGAAGCCGGAGAAAAATCTTCGGTTTTTATTTTTTTGAATGTTTAATTATTCAAATTACCTTGATATAAATAGAACTTTAGTGTTAACATTGTAGTGTATAATTTGAAATATATGGAATAATATAAACGGGAGAATTTAATGACTAAAAATATAGAATATACAGGATTTGAAGTAGGTCCAATAAGACCACCAAGTGAAGCGGACAGCCTGCTCATAAGGGTTACAAGGAACTGTCCCTGGAACAAATGCAGGTTTTGCGGTCTCTACAAGGGTACAAGCTTCAGTGTTAGACCCAAAGAACATGTATTAAAGGATATTGACCTGGTTAAAAAGTGTGTAGATATAATAAGGGACTATAAATCAGTAATGGCTGAGGACAAGGAAAAGAAACTTGAAGACTTTACAGATGGTCTGGGAGAAGGTGGCATGTGGGCATATCAGTCTGCAGTCATGTGGATGAGAAACGGAATGAAATCTGTATTTATTCAGGATGCAAACAGCATGGTTGTCAAGGCTGAGGACATGGTTGAAATATTGAATTATCTAAGGGAGGTTTTTCCTGATATTGAAAGGATAACGACCTATGCAAGGTCCCATACAATAGCAAGAATGGATGAAGCTGATCTTAAGAGAATAGCGCATGCAGGTCTCAATAGAATCCATATAGGAATGGAGAGTGGCTGTGACAAGGTATTGGAACTGGTGGAAAAGGGTGTCGTAAAGGAACAACATGTACTTGCAGGACAGAAGATAATGAGGTCGGGAATAGAGTTGTCCGAATACTATATGCCGGGACTAGGCGGACTGGAGTACCTGCAAGAAAATGCCCGTCAATCTGCTGATGCATTGAATCAGATCAATCCTGACTTCATAAGGATAAGGACGCTGGCAGTGCCAAAGAAGACACTTCTTTATGAAGACTATGTTAATGGGGTTTTCAAGAGGACTAGTGATGTTGACATGGTAAGGGAACTCCTGATTTTCATCAAGAACCTTGATGGTATAAGCAGTACTATAAAGAGCGACCATATACTTAATCTTATAACGGAAGTTGAAGGAAAGATGCCTGAGGATAAGGAGAAGATTATAGAGGCTCTTGAGAAGTTTTTATCCTTCAACGAGGAAGACCAGATGATTTACAGGATAGGAAGAAGGATGGGAATAATGAACAGGCTCTTCCATGTTGAAAACGAGTCCAAGAGAAAAAGGATTTTGGAAGTGATAGAAAGCAACAATATAAATCTCGAAAATATTGATGCTGTAACAGACAGTCTTATTAAACAATTCATATAGGCTGAAAAAGGGGATGTATTGAAGATGGAAATCATATCAAGTGATATAAGAAAAATTGACGCCTATTGTGTGGAAGTTCTTGGAATGCCTGAGATGATACTTATGGAAAATGCAGCAATGAGCGTTTTAAAGAATATTGACAGGAATGATGTATCAGTCATGACAATAATAAGTGGAGTTGGAAACAATGGTGGAGACGGTCTTGCTCTTTCCCGCATGTTGAATGCTGAGGGAATAGAGACCAACATATATATAATAGGTAGAATAGAAAAGATGTCAACTGCATGCAGAAAGCAATATGAAATACTTACAAACATGGGTCTTGAAATCAGAATCATTGAATCCGTGGGTGATGTGGATAAACTTGGAGATTCTATAGGGGAAAGTCAGCTTACTGTGGATTCAATTTTCGGTATAGGGCTGAAAAGGGAATTGAACAGCCTGTATTCGTCTGTAGTAGAGGCCATTAATGGAAAATCCAGGAAAATCATAAGTATAGATGTACCTTCGGGAATGAATTCGGACACAGGTGAAATCCTTAGCAATTGTGTAAAGGCTAATATGACTGTATCTTTCATAGGTAGAAAAAAAGGTTTTAAAGATATGGATCAATATACAGGAAAAGTCATAGTTGAAAATATTGGCGTATCCGAAGTTACCGTAAATAAGGCTCTAGGCAGAATCTGATGATGTCTATGATGGAAAGGACAATAATATGAAATGCAGATACAAGATGGAAATATCCTATGATGGGTCAAAATACCAGGGATGGCAGCGACTTGGTAATACAGACAAGACCATACAGGGTAAAATAGAAGGCGTACTGTCCAAATACCTTGATAAAACCATGGAAATCAACGGATCTGGTAGGACTGATGCAGGAGTTCATGCCTTATGTCAAACTGCCAGTTTTGAGACTCATGGAGAAATTGATATAAAGAAGCTTGTGGAATACTTCGTCAAATATCTTCCGGAAGACATACAGATAATGAAGATATACAGGGAAGGCAATGATTTTCATGCCAGGTACAATGTCAAGTCGAAGACATATATATATATGATAGACAACAGATATCACAATGACATATTCCAGAGGAAATACAGATGGCATATATCAAGGAAGCTTGATATTGGAAAAATGGAGAAGGCGGCAAATGTTTTTGTAGGAAGCCATGACTTTACAGCCTTTACTACGGTCAAGTCGAAGAAGAAATCAATGGAAAGAAATATAGAAGCTATAGATATTAGGCAAGAGAATGGAAACATCAGTATCAGGGTAAGGGCTGACGGTTTTCTTCACAATATGGTCAGAAAGACTGTGGGTGTATTGGTGGAAGCAGGTCTTGGCAAGATGCCCCTTGATGAAGTGAAAAGGATACTTGAAGAAAAGGACAGGGCAGCCATAGCATATATGGCTCCTGCTCATGGTCTTTTCCTTGAAAAAGTGGACTATTAGACTTATTCGACGTTTTTTCGAGTATTTTGCTATATAATGAAATGTAGTTGAAAATACAAGGAGTGGAAAGTATGAAGCTGAATGTTATTAGGAAGGAAGATCTTGCCGTCAACCAATGGTCGGGAGGTAGCACTACACAAATCGCCATATATCCCCAGGATGCACAATACAAAGACCTTGATTTCTTGTGGAGAATAAGTTCTGCAAGGGTTGAAGTTGAAGAATCAAAGTTTACATCCTTGCCTGGAGTTGAAAGGATACTCATTATCCTTGAGGGTGAACTGAAACTTGTCCACAAGGGACATCACTCCAAGGATATGAAAAAATACTGTATGGACTTTTTCAGCGGCGACTGGGAGACCACCAGCCATGGAAAGGTTACTGATTTCAATATAATGACGATGGAAGGATGCAGCGCCCTTGCTGACATAGTAAAAATGGATGATTCTGTTGACGAGCTCCAACTTGTAAATGGAACAAACATATTTTATTGCAGTGAAGGAGAAATGGAGATTGAAATAAACAGGACGAGTCTTGCCCTTGAAAAGGGTGATACCTTGATTGCCCAGGTACCCTATGATGATTGTGCTGCTGAAATAAAGGGTGGAGGGGATGCTACTTGCATAAATGTGAAAATTGTATACAATGAATGACTTTTCAAAAGACTGTCCATGAGGCAGTTTTTTTGATATAATTATGTTACTAGAAAACTTGGTAAAAATTACCAACCATCCAGTGAAATTCCCGCCTAACCTGGTAAATTTTACCAGAAATGCATTTCCTAAATTATAACTTCATCAAGATGACAGCCTTGAATTATTAGATGTTGCAGCATTTATATGCAGTGTATAAAACATTTCAAATCCTACTACACCAACACTTATAGGGATTGTGTCTTTATGCAGTTTTAGCAGTTGGTGTAACAATGTTTTAAAACTTGGCACGCAAATTGCATTATATCTTGGTACAACAGAAATTGATTTCACAATTTATTAGAATTGAAAATACCAGTCTTACATCAAACTGATTATTCCAAAACTTATAAACCTAATTTATCCTTCTTTGGAAGGGATAACTGAACAATCGACATGATACACATATTAAATGATGGAGGCTGGTTTTCAAGGATGTAGATGAAAACGATTGCTGAAAAAGAAAAAATAAGAGGAGTGTAGAATTTATGAGACATTTATTTACAGTTATTGGTACGGCTATTGCAGGTATGTTCGTAATGAGCGTATGGGGAGCTTTTGCCGGTGCCTACGGAATCGGCGGCGGATGGTTTGCCGGATTAATGATCATTGGCTCGATGTGGTATATGAACCATAATCTTGAGTGTCACAACAACGACGGAGCGTGGGTTGACATGGCTTTGGGTATAGGTGTTGCAGGTACCATGAGAGGCGTATTTGAAAACGGAATAAGCACTGGAATAGATGCATTGCCTACACTGGCAGTTGTATTAATCGGTGGAGCTCTAGGTGGAGCAGCTGCTGTAATGTTCGAAAAGACAAGATATTGCGAAATAGATGATGACAAGGCGGAGGTGTAAGATATGACTGTTCAAAATATTATAACGACTTTGGCGGGTGCTTTTATATTTCCGTTTATGATAAGACTTTTATGGGGTAAGTTTGTTGAGGATTTTGGTTCCATAGGCGGTTGGATGGCAGCAGGATTCATAGTTGGTACTGCATGGACCATTAACCATGGCGTTGGACTTATTGTTCAAACTGGAGCCTGGGTAGACATGGCATGGGCAGCGGGTATAGGCTTGTTCGTAGCTTCTGCAATGTCCGGAGATAATGTTGGAAAAGGACTTGTAAATGCTGTATTTGCAATAATTGGTGGTGTAATTGGAGGATTTATTCTTTCTTGTCTGTAAAAAAAATGTGTTTTGAATTGAATTTATAAGGAATCTAATAAAATAAATATGCAGGGAAGATGTGAAGTCTTCCTTAATCAAAAGGAGAGAAATATGGAAAAAAAGTACATCTTATCATTTGATCAGGGAACTACAAGTTCAAGAGCAATTTTGTTTGACAAGGCTGGAAACATAGTAAAGACAGCTCAAAAAGAGTTTACGCAGATATATCCAAAGGCAGGTTGGGTTGAGCATAATCCTACAGAAATATGGGCTACTCAATCAGGCGTCGCAAGAGAAGTTCTTGAGGCGGCAGGAGTAAATGCCAGTGAAATAGCTTCAATAGGTATCACCAACCAGCGTGAGACAACTGTTGTATGGAATAAGAATACAGGAAAACCTATTTATAATGCGATTGTTTGGCAGTGTAGAAGAACGGCAGCCATCTGCGACCAGATAAAAGCTGATGGAATGGAAGATTATATAAGAGAAAATACAGGTCTTGTAGTTGATGCATATTTTTCAGGAACCAAGGTTAAGTGGATTCTTGACAATGTTGAAGGTGCAAGAGAACAGGCTGAAAAGGGAGAATTGCTATTTGGCACAATCGATACATGGCTTATATGGAACCTTACCAGAGGAAAGGTTCATGTAACTGACTATTCAAATGCATCAAGAACTCTTATGTACAATATAGCAGACCTTAAGTGGGATGAGAAGATACTTGAAGAACTTGACGTTCCCGCCTCCATGCTTCCTGAAGTAAAAGCTTCTTCTGAAGTTTACGGAAAGACTGACGAGAGCATGTTTGGTGTTGAAATTCCTATAGCAGGTATTGCAGGCGACCAGCAGGCTGCACTTTTCGGACAAGCTTGTTTTGAAGATGGAATGGTTAAGAATACATATGGAACAGGATGCTTCATATTGATGCAGACTGGTGAAAAAATGGTTAAGTCAAAGAATGGTCTTCTTACTACAATTGCATGGGGAATAGACGGTAAGGTTGAATATGCCCTTGAAGGATCTGTATTCATGGGTGGAGCTACAATACAGTGGTTGAGAGACGAGCTGAGACTAATAAATGATGCTGCAGACAGTGAATACTTTGCAAGCAAGGTTAAGGATACAAATGGTGTTTATCTTGTACCAGCATTTGCAGGACTTGGTGCACCATACTGGGATATGTATGCAAGAGGAACTATAGTAGGACTCACTAGAGGTGCAAATAGAAACCATATCACAAGAGCAGCCCTTGAATCAATAGCATACCAGTCAAAGGATGTTATAAGATCAATGGAAGAGGACTCGGGAATCAAGCTTGCAACATTGAAAGTTGACGGTGGAGCTACTGCAAACAATCTTTTGATGCAGTTCCAGTCGGATATACTTGGTGTTGAAGTACAGAGACCAATGGTTACTGAAACAACAGCATTGGGTGCTGCATATCTTGCAGGACTGGCAGTAGGATTTTGGAAATCAAAGGATGAAATTACTGCAAACTGGGCAGTTGACAAGAATTTCCTTCCAGAAATGGGTGAAAAGGAAAGAGCAAGCCTGTACAGTGGATGGGAAAGAGCAGTAGGTAGATCAAAGGATTGGGAAAAGTAAATTCTTTACATACTGGGCAAAATGTAGTATAATTACTTAAATAAATTATTGAGGCAAGAGTGATGAGAGCCGCTAAGAATGTATCTACGAAAGTAGGTGTGTTTTTAGCGGCTCTTTTTATATCAAAAAGACTGATTGGATAACGATTGCCTGGGCATATAAGCTTTAATATTAATAACTTGAGATAAATTTATAGGAGGATATTCTATGTATAATATTGCAGTAATAGGTGCAGGAGTAATAGGAACTGCCATAGCAAGGGAATTATCAAAATTCAATCATAAGATAGTAATACTCGAAAAAGACAATGACGTATCAAATGGAACAACAAAGGCAAACAGCGCCATAATACATGCGGGTTACGATGCACACTTCGATACTCTAAAGGGAAAAATGAATGCCAGAGGAAACTACCTTATGGAGGAAGTATGTGACGAGCTTAATGTACCATTTGAAAGAATCGGATCCTTGGTAATTGCCAGAAGTGAAAAGGAACTTGAAACACTTAAGGAGCTCTATGAAAACGGACAGAATCTTAAAATTCCTGGAATTGAGATTATAAGCGGCCAAGAAACTATGAAAAAAGAGCCTAACCTTACTGAAGGAGTTCTTGGAGCATTGTATGCACCGACGGCAGGAATAGTGGAACCTTGGGAACTGGCTATGGCTTATGCTGAAAATGCAATTGACAACGGAGCAGAGCTTAGACTTAATTTTGAAGTGAAGGAAATAGAGAAAAAGGATGGAAAGTACCTTATAAAGTCGAAAAACGATGAAATTGAAGCAGAATATATAATCAATGCAGCAGGAGTATATGCAGACAAGATATACAGTATGGTTGCTGATTCGGAATACAAAATACATCCTAGAAGGGGACAGTACTTCCTTCTTGACAAGGAAGCAGGAGGACTGGTAAATCATGTGGTTTTCCCTTGTCCTAATGAAATGGGAAAAGGAACCCTAATGACACCTACAATAGATGGAAACATACTTGTGGGGCCTGATTCTGAGGACTTGGAAATGGAAGATAAGGAAGCTGTAAATACTACATATGACAGACTTGATCATGTCAAGGACCTTGCCAGAAACATCAGCGACAAGATACCA
>CAZFYP010000025.1:0-13007 GCA_964523535.1 uncultured Clostridia bacterium | reverse complement strand
TAATATAACAACCTTTGCAGGACTTAGAGCTGAACCTTCAACTGATGACTTTATTATAGAGGAATCAAAACAGGCAAAAGGTTTTGTGAATGTGGCAGGAATGAAATCACCAGGACTTTCTTCTGCTCCTGCAATAGCTGAATATGTTGTGGAAATAGTTGGAAATATGAGTGGTGGTCTTGACAAGAATGAAGACTTCCAGCCTGTAAGAAGAAAGAGAACCAAGTTTGAAGAACTTACTCAGGAAGAAAAGAATGAGATGATCAAGAAGGACAGCAGGTACGGACGTATAATCTGTAGGTGTGAAATGATTACTGAAGGCGAGATAGTGGATGCAATCCACAGAAGTGCCGGAGGAAGAACTGTAAACGGAATCAAGAGAAGATGTAGACCGGGAGCCGGGAGATGTCAAGGTGGATTCTGCGGACCTAGAGTAATGGAAATTCTTGCAAGAGAACTGAAAGTGCCAATGGAAGAGGTATTGATGGAAAACAAGGGATCAATCATTCTGACTGGAAAGACTAAGGTAGGAGGTTAAGATGTTGAATTATGATATCGTAGTTATAGGTGGAGGCCCTGCCGGTCTGGCAGCAGCAATTGAGGCAAAAAAGGAAGGCGCAGAGTCAATCCTTGTAATAGAAAGAGATAGAGAGCTTGGTGGAATACTCCAACAGTGTATACACAACGGATTTGGACTTGTTGTATTCAAGGAAGAGCTTACAGGACCTGAATATGCAGAAAGATTCATAGACGAGCTGGCAAAGGAAAACATAGACTACAAGCTTGATACAATGGTTCTGGACGTAAATGAAAACAAGCAGATAACTGCAATGAACACCACTGATGGTCTTATGAACATACAGGCAAAGGCAATAGTTTTGTCAATGGGATGCAGGGAGAGAACAAGAGGTGCAATAGCAATTCCTGGATACAGACCGGCAGGAGTATTCAATGCAGGAACTGCCCAGAGATATCTCAACATGGAAGGCTATATGGTAGGAAAAAGGGTTGTGATACTTGGTTCTGGTGACATAGGTCTAATAATGGCCAGAAGAATGACTCTTGAAGGAGCAAAGGTACTTGCAGTTGCAGAACTTATGCCTTTCTCCGGAGGACTTACAAGAAATATTGTCCAGTGTCTTGATGACTACGACATACCTCTGAAGCTCAGCCATACTGTAACTGACATAAAGGGAAAAGACAGAGTTGAGGCTGTAGTCATTCAGCAGATTGATGAAAATTTCAAACCAATTCCAGGAACAGAGATAGAATATGAATGTGATACCCTTCTTCTATCAGTAGGATTGATTCCTGAAAACGAGCTTTCAAGAGGTGCGGGCCTGGAAATTGACGGAAAGACAAGCGGACCCGTTGTATATGAATCAATGGAAACTTCCATAGAAGGAATATTCGCTTGTGGTAATGTAGTTCACGTACATGATCTTGTGGATTTTGTAACAGAGGAAAGCAGAAGGGCAGGGAAGTCTGCAGCCAAATTTGTACTTGAAGGTAGAGCAGACAGTGACAAAATAATAGAGACTGAAGCTCAGTCGGGTATAGGATACATAGTACCGCAGAAGGTTAGAATAGGTGCAGTTGATGAAAAACTTGCACTCTTCATGAGAGTGAGAAATGTATATAATAATAAAAAGATTTCTGTAAAGGCTGATGGAAAGGAAATATATTCAGTAAAGAAAAAGCATTTGGCACCTGGTGAAATGGAAAGGATTGACATCAAGAAAGACCTTATAGGTGAGAATGTAGGAAAACTAACAGTGGAGGTAATATAGGAGTGATAGGTATGAGAGAATCAGTAAAAGAAAAAGAAATGATATGTATAGTATGTCCTATGGGTTGTCATATTAATGTTGTTGAAAATATGGAATCGGAAGAAGGATATGAAGTAGAGGGAAACAAGTGTCCTAGAGGGAAAGTTTACGGAATCAAGGAAATGACTTGTCCTACTAGAGTTGTACCGACTACTGTTGCAATAGAGGATGCATTCCTCAACAGACTTCCCGTAAAGACTGATGATCCTATTCCAAAAGAACTAATATTTGAATGTATGGAGATTATAAATGAAGTTGTTGTAAAGGCTCCAGTCAAGGTGGGAGACATAATCATTGAAAATATATTGGATACAGGAGTTAATATTGTAGCTACTAGAAGCATGAACAAAATATGACAGAAAAAATAAATGATTAAAAGTGAGGAGTTAAGCTGTGAATATCTCAAGACTGCCTATAAGACATGTTGAAGAAATAGACTTTTTAAACGAATACTCAAAACAGATTTATGATGCTTTAGATTATGGAATCTGCATCGTAGACAGTTATGGCATTGTACGATATGTAAACAGCAGTTATTGTGAATATTTTAACGAAATCAAGTCTTCAGTTATCAACACTTCAGTTGAAAGAAACAGATATGACGACATTTTAAAGAAGTCTATGGTAAGCGGAGAAAATAAAAGAGGAATGATTCAGTCCAAGGGTAAAATCTATGAGGTTGAAGTAAATCCGATATATTCACATGATGAATTTGTTGGCATAGCAGCCCTATATAAGAAAATTGACAAGGAACCGTTGAAGATACATGAGGACTATATTGAGCAAATGATGGAAAATCCATTTCCTAAAATAATTGGTAAAAATACAGCCCTCATAAAAGAACTGAAAAATGCTGAAATAGCGGCCAAGACCAATGCCACCATACTCATAAGAGGAGAAAGTGGTACTGGTAAGGAGCTTTTGGCTAGATCAATATATGAAACAAGTAGAAGAAGCCAAGAAAGCTGGATAGCCATAAACTGTGCTGCAATTCCTGAGAATCTTATTGAATCCGAACTCTTTGGTCACGAGGAAGGAGCCTTTACAGGAGCAAGTAAAAGGAAAATCGGTAAGTTTGAGATGGCTGATGGTGGAACAATTTTCCTTGATGAAATAGGTGACCTTTCATTGAGTCTTCAGGTGAAACTGTTGAGAGTCCTCCAGGAGAGAGAAATCTGGAGAGTCGGTGGAAGCGAAGCCATAGGAATAGATACAAGGATAATTGCTGCAACCCACAGGAATCTCGAAAAAATGGTGGAAGAAGGAACTTTCAGAGAGGACCTCTATTACCGACTCAATATGATTGAAATATATATTAATCCCTTGAGAGAAAGAAATGATGATATTCCTGAACTGATAGAATATTTTGTTGATAAATTGTCACAAAAGCATGGAAAGGAAGACATGATAATAGATGATGAGGCAAAAGAGCTTTTGTGTGGATACCAATGGAAGGGAAATATCAGAGAAATGAAAAATGTTGTTGAACGTGCCGTTATTCTGAGCATGGATAATACTATATCCTTGAGAAGCATACCTGAAAAGATAACGGGAATGTATAGGAACTACGATGCTAAAAGCAGTTCTTTGGTAGGACTTGGATCCGATGGACAAATAGCTAGCATCGAGGACTATGAAAAGGAAATATACAGAATGGCATTTGAAAAATATAAAAGCTACAACTCTGCAGGTAAGGCTCTAGGAGTCACTCACAAGACAGTTGCAGCCAAGTGTAGAAAATATATGATTGATTGATTTATACATTCCAAAGATCGGGGTCTGTGGTGGATACTGCTACGGCCCCGCTTTTTATGCATTCGATTATGTCTTCCTTGTCCTGTATGAGACCACCTGTGATTATTGGTATGTCTGTTGATGATACGATTCTTTTGGTGATTTTATGAAGTGAGCCTGGAAGTATTTCGCATGCATCAGGCCTGTTTGAAATTATGGATTTAAGACCATGCTCGAAATTCATTGAATCCAGAAGAAAGATTCTTTGGATAGAGTACAGTCCGAGTTTTTTTGCTTCCTTTACTATATTGCTTTTGGTTGATATTATGCCGTCGGGCTTGAATTTTTCAGAAATATAGTGAAGGGCATTTAGGCTATTGTCGAAACCGTCTGTAAGATCAAAATGTATAAATACCGACTTGCCTGACGCCTTTATTTTGCGAATGCTGTTTTCCAGTGTGTATATTGTATCGTTTAAAAGGAATATGATATCTGAATTGGAAGAGATTGCAGCATCAATCATGCTTTCGTCCCGTATGGCTGAAATTATTGGTGATTCTATCATAGTTATAAAGTCTTTCTTCATAAATGTCCTCCTGCAATTATTTACTTAAATATTATATCACAAGAAAGTGGTTTTACCGCGTTAATTACAAAACTTCAACTATAAATAAACAGGAACTGAATATTGAGTTTCTGTTTTTTGTTTGCATAGTTTATGCTATAATGGTATATAAATAAAGTAACAACAATAATATGCCCGAGGGAGAACATGAATAATATTGAATGGAAAAAGGAGAAGAATCTTAGTCTTCTCGTTGATTTTTATGAACTTACGATGACAAACGGATATCTTTTAAATGGAGACCAGGACAGTATAGTCTATTTTGACTATTTTTTCAGAAAGGTGCCTGACAATGGTGGTTTTGCAATAACTGCAGGTCTGGAGCAGTTTATAGAATATCTCATGGAAATAGAATTTTCAGAAATGGATATAGAATTCCTGAGAGAAATGAATATCTTCGATGAAAGGTTTCTTAAATACCTAGAAGACTTTAAATTCACAGGTGACATATGGGCCATACCTGAAGGTACACCTGTATTTCCAAATACTCCGATAATAACAGTAAAGGCTCCAATACTTGAAGCACAACTTATTGAGACCATGCTTCTTCTTTCATTGAACCATCAGAGCCTTATAGCTACAAAGTCCAACAGGATATCAAGGGCCGCAATGGATAAGCCTGTAGTTGACTTCGGGGCTAGAAGGGCCCATGGTGCAGATGCAACCATTTACGGAGCCAGAGCCTGCTATATAGGAGGATGTTTGGCTACGTCAAATTTATTGGCTTCAAAAATGTTTGACATACCTGTAATAGGAACCATAGCACACAGCTGGGTTCAGTTTTATGATGATGATTATACGGCATTTAAGTCATATGTAAATGCCTTCCCTGATAATGCTGTACTACTGGTGGATACATACAATGTACTTGGCTCGGGGATACCTGAAGCAATTAAGGTTTTTGATGAGCTGGAAGGAGACGGAAAGAAAGGTATAAGACTTGATAGCGGTGATCTTGATTACCTTTCGAAGAAGGCTAGGCAGCTTCTAGATGTTGCAGGATATGATGATGCAACCATTACAGTTACAAATTCCCTTGATGAATACCAGATAAGAGAGCTTGAAAGGCAGGGTGCTCCCATAGATTCTTACGGCGTCGGTGAAAGGATGATTACAGCAAGATCCGAAGCTGTTTTCGGAGGAGTATACAAGCTTGTTGCGGTAGAAAAGGAAGAAGGAATCAGTCCTAGAATAAAGCTGAGTGAAGAAGCAATCAAAGTAACAAACCCGGGTTTCAAAGAGGTTTGGAGACTTTATGACAACAGGAACGGCAATGCCTTTGCAGATTTGATAACTTTCAAGGATGAAGAGGTGAAAGCTCCATACAAGCTTTTTGATCCTGTTTCTCCATGGATAAACAAGACTGCAAAGAACTTTACAGCAAAGAAACTGCAAAGTCTTATTGTACAAAAGGGTGAGCTTGTATATGACTTTCCGACCCTTGATGAAATAAAGAATAATCTAAACAATGAACTCTCAAGGTTGTGGGATGGACTAATAAGGTTTGACAATCCTGACAGATATTTTGTTAACCTGTCTTTTGATTTATGGTCTGAAAAACAGAGGCTTATAGATCGATATAGAAACAAATAGAGAAAAATAAATTTTTAGTTTTGGAGGAAGACATGAAGAAGATGATATCTGAATTACTTAAAATAAAATATCCTTTGATCCAGGGAGGATTGGCCAACATATCCGATGCTAAGCTTGCTGCTGCTGTATCAAATGCAGGAGGAGCTGGAATAGTGGGGGCTGGTGGACATGATGCTGTCTGGGTAGAGGAACAGGTAGACCTGGTCAGAAAGCATACCGATAAGCCTTTTGGAGTCAATATAGTACTGTCGGCGAAAGACAAGGATGAAATAATTGACCTGGTGTGTAATAAGAAGCCTGATTTTGTTACTTTTGGAGCAGGAAATCCAGTACCCTATATAAAAAGACTGCGGGAAGAGGGAATCATCGTGATACCAGTTGTGCCAAGTCTCAGGCTTGCAAAGAGAGTGGAAGAGGCAGGCGCTGATGCTATTGTTATAGAAGGCTTGGAGGCAGGAGGCCATATAGGGCAACAGACGATCATGTCCTTGATGACCAATGTTATTGAAAATGTTGGAATTCCTGTTATAGCTGCTGGTGGTATATCTGATGACAGAGGAATAAAGGCTGCTGTTGTCATGGGTGCTGCTGGAGTACAGATGGGGTCTAGATTTGTAGTTTCCGAAGAATGCCCTGCCCATATTAACGTAAAAAAAAGGATAGTGGAATCTACTGATACGGATTCTATTGACATAGGACATACAATAGGGCACGATGTCAGGTCCTTAAAGAATAAGTTTACAGAAGAATACCTGGCAATCGAATACAGTGAACAGCCAAGGGAAATGCTTAAGGGTCGTATGAGGGGAATGTATGCGAAAGCTGTAATAGACGGTGATGTGGAAAACGGCTATATACAAATAGGTCAAAGCCTTAACGTACTCAATGAAATTTTACCTTGCAGTGAAATAATGGAAAGACTTTTTTCCAAATGGTGGAAGATTGACTGATAATCGAATTATAAAATAAAGTAACCTTGTAAAGGGGGGCGCAAATGAAGAACATACCTAATGTATTAACTGTTTTCAGACTCATTCTTGCACCTGTATTTGTACTTGTGTTTTTTTCGGGAAAGGAAAATGCACATACCCTTGCTTTAATTGTATATATTGTGGCATCCTTCACTGATTTTCTTGATGGATATCTGGCAAGAAGGTACAATCTCATTACGGAACTGGGAAAGGTACTTGATCCCTTTGCAGACAAGGTAATGCTTATAACGGTATTGGTAAGCTTGTACATCTGGGGAAGGATTCCTCTTGTGATACCAATTGTGGTAGTCGCAAAGGAACTTTTTATGATAGTATCAGGTCTCATACTCTATTTAAAGAAGGAAAGAATGGTGATACCTTCAAATATTTTTGGCAAGAGTGCAACGGTCATGTTCATGCTGTCTATTGTTCTGCTGATGATGTTTCCGGAAAATGACAGTTTTGTATACCTCTTGTATTTGACGGTACTCGTTAAGATCATAGCATTTATAAGCTATAGAATCACTTATGTTAAAAATAAAAACGGAGCTAAGATGCAGTAATTTAAATAAGCTGAACTAGTGTAGTCATTATGAATGACAGCGAGGTCTCGACTTGGAGGCTCGAAAATCAACTTTATAAATTAAAGATTTTTGTGACGACGGAGTAGGGAGCTGTTAGGCATAATGACGGAACGGTGCATATTACTAATACTAGATATATAAACAGGAGGACAAAACATGGGAATCTACAAATACATCTACGGTCCGGTGCCGTCAAGACGAATGGGAATATCACTGGGAATAAGCCCCATACCAAAAAAATATTGCAATTATTCATGTATATATTGTCAGTTGGGAAGGACAAAAAATCTTACAAACAAAAGGGCCGAGTTCTTCGATTTGAAAGATATACTTACAGAGTTCGAGGATATTACCAAAAAAGATATCTATTATGATGTTGTGACTATAGTAGGAGAAGGGGAACCTACCTTATATAGTGACCTTGGCAAGCTGATAAAAAAGGTCAAGACTATGACTGATAAGCCCGTGGCTGTAATAACCAATGGTGCCTTGATGTATGATGAAAAAACCAGAAAGGACCTTATGAAAGCCGACATAGTCCTTCCTTCTCTTGATGCATGCAATGAAAATATGTTTACAAGGGTCAACAGGCCTTCAAGATCTATAAACTACAAGAATATGATAGAGGGACTCATAGACTTCTCCCAACATTACAATGGACAGTTGTGGTTGGAAATCATGCTTGTGAAGGGTTATAATGACTCTGTAGACAATCTTATAGAGTTCAAGAAGATATTGTCCAAGATAAAGTACGACAAGCTTTATGTAAATACTCCGGTGAGACCTCCGGCTGAATCTTTTGTGAAGAAGGTGGATTCTGAAAAAATGGAACTTGCAGTTGAAATGCTGGAAGGTATATCCATAGATCAATTGGTTTCAGATGGTTTCTACAGTGAAACGGAAGATGATGTAGAGGCAGTATTGAGTATAATAAAAAGACATCCCATGAATCAGTTTGAAATAGTTTCATTCTTGGAAAAGAGAGGAAACAATAACCCTATGGAAATTTTCGAGAAGCTTTCATATGTTGATGAAATAGAAGTTGTTGAATATATGAATTATGATACATATCGGTTGAAATAATGGGTATTGACTTGTACAGTCTACTTCAAGGATTATAATCATTTAAAAAACTGCCTGAATCATTTTCTTTATTTAAATAAATTGATTGGCAATCGTAGATGAAGTATAATCTATATATTGGACAACAGTATACAATTAAGATTGATAAATTTTAGATTTAATGGTATAATCCTCTGGTGCCATAACTATTTGTGAAAGAGTGGAGATATGAATAAGGAATTTATTAGGGAAACAATAACCAAGAATGGACAAATAGATATAGGTAAGACAGCTGTTTTTGTTTCCATGGTTGAAAATAAGTCAAAGGAAGTCTTTGTCAGAAAATTCATTGAAGAGCTTGGCTACAATGTAGTTGTGACTGAAGTTGCTGGTTCAGGAGGAGAATTGAAGAAAAAGATAATCAATTCCTGTGTTGGCGCTGCACTGAATCTTGAAGTCATAAAAAAGGAAGCACATCATATTCATGGACTCATCCATGCTGCGCAGGAAGCTAGCAGAGGTCTTATGCTTGATATGCCTCTTGATGCAAATCTTCATATGAAGATTGCAATTGTAAGCAGCGAACATTGGATTGCTGTTGCCATGTACGGCAATTCTGCCTATCATGCCCTTTCCAATCATAGCAGACTGGGTCTTGGGCATGTCAATATTTGATTTCATGTATTATTTATGGGGAAAACGAATTTTATATTGACAAGGCTTGAACAATGTGATAGTTTATTTGTGAATAGAGAGCAACATTTAGAGTAGTTTAGAGAATAGAGTATAGAGTGGCGGAAAGCCATATATAGAGATGTAGAGCACTGCAGAGAGATATATATAATTGAATTTAATGCTTGATAGAGCAAAGAGTATAGAGAACAAGCGAATGGGTTGCCATTTTCTTGTTTTTGTTTTTTGTAAAAGGAAATTTAGTTAATTGAACAATATATTAATAATTTACAGGAAGTGATTAGATGGGTGTCTTGAATGGCATTAAGGTTCTTGATTTGACAAGAGTCTTGTCCGGTCCCTATTGTTCCATGATACTTGGAGACATGGGTGCAGAAATAATAAAAATTGAAAGACCTGACAAGGGTGATGATTCTAGGGAGGTTGGTCCCTTTGTAAATGGTGAAAGTACATATTTCATGAGTATCAACAGAAATAAAAAAAGTCTTGCGGTGGATCTTAGAACCGAAGAAGGTCATGAAATATTCAATAGTCTTGTAAGAGATGCTGATGTGATTATTGAAAACTACAAGCCGGGGACAATGGAAAAACTTGGTATCAGCTATGGTGATGTAATGAAGATAAAGCCTGAAATAATTTATTGCTCAATTTCTGGATATGGTCAGACCGGTCCTATGAGTGAAAAACCTGCATATGATGCAGTAATACAGGCTATGGGCGGCCTTATGAGTATAACCGGCCAGGAAAAGCCTACTAGGGTAGGCTCATCTATTGGAGACATAACAGCAGCCCTATATGGTGCAATAGGAATACTTGGAGCACTGTATCGGAGAAAGGACACGGGCAAGGGAGAGCGAATAGATATATCTATGCTTGACTGCCAGGTTTCCATTCTTGAAAATGCAATAGCAAGATATACAGTAACTGGAGAAGTTCCGCAGCCTTTGGGAAACAGACATGCAACAATAGCACCTCTAGAACCATTTATGACCAGAAACGGTGAAATAATGATAGGTGTTGGAAACGATAAGCTGTGGGAAGTATTTTGCAGAGCTATTGATAGGGAAGATTTAATAGAAGACTATAGGTTTTTCAGCAATGAAAAGAGAGTGGAATATTATCACGAACTTAAGCCTATAATGAACAAGATTTTCATAGAAAACACAACTGAAGAGTGGCGGCGAATATTGGATGACGCTGGAATACCAAACAGTCCAATTAATACTATAGATATGCTTTTGGAAAACGAACAGCTTAAGGAAAGGGATATGTTTAAACATATAAATCATCCTATTGCCGGAAATATCCTGGCACCTGCTTCTCCAGTGAAATATTTGCAGAATCCCAATGATATTAGGGAAGCCTCACCCCTATTAGGACAGCACACAATGAAAATTTTGAAAGAAAAATTAAACTTCAGTCAAAATGATGTGGAAAAACTAATAAAAAAAGGCATTATTAAATAATTTGTTAATTAAATATGAATATTTTATGAAAGTCCCTGCAATTAGTTGCAAGTTATTGACTTTTACTTAAAATAATAGTATTTTATTAAGGTATATTCAATTAGAATAGGAGGTAACAAAATTGCCAAATCAAAAATTAGACCAGCTTAAAGAAAAAAAAGAAGCTCTAAAGCTGGGCGGCGGAGTAAAAGGAATTGAAAAACAACATAAGAATGGGAAATACACTTCTAGAGAAAGAATAGAAAAGTTAATGGACCCAGGCAGCTTTGTAGAAGTAGGTGGATTTGTAGAGCACAGATGTGTCAACTTCGGAATGGAGAAGAAAAAGGCTCCAGGCGAAGGTGTTGTTACAGGATACGGTACAATCGATGGAAGAGTAGTATACGTATTTGCTCAGGACTTCACTGTAATAGGTGGATCTCTTGGAGAGATGCATGCAGCTAAAATCGTTAAGGTTCAGGAAATGGCCCTTAAGGTTGGAGCGCCACTTATAGGAATCAATGATTCAGGTGGAGCAAGAATCCAGGAAGGCGTTGATGCACTTAAAGGATATGGAGACATATTCTACAATAACACAATAGCATCAGGAGTAATTCCACAGATTTCAGTAATACTTGGACCATGTGCAGGTGGAGCTGTTTATTCACCGGCATTGACTGATTTCATCTTCATGGTTGACCATGTTTCAAAGATGTTTATCACAGGACCACAGGTAATCAAGACAGTTACTGGAGAAGAAGTATCTGCAGAGCAGCTTGGTGGAGCTATGACACACAACAAGACAAGCGGTGTTGCCCAGTTCTATGATAATTCTGAAGATGAGTGTTTTGCGAAAATAAGACAACTTCTAAGCTTCCTTCCTCAAAACAATCTTGAGACAGCACCTGACTTCCAGGCGACTGATGATTTGAACAGAATAGATGAAGCTTTGAATTCAATAGTACCTGATAATCCAAATAAAGCATATGACATGAAGAATATAATCCATGCATTGTCAGATGGTGGAGAATTCCTAGAGTATCAACCATACTATGCTGAAAACATCATAACAGGATTCATGAGACTAAATGGAAAGAGTGTAGGAGTTATAGCCAACCAGCCTAATAGAATGGCAGGATGTCTTGATATAAATGCATCAGACAAGGCAGCTCATTTCATAAGAACATGTGACTCCTTCAATGTTCCCTTGCTTACCCTTGTTGACGTACCGGGTTTCCTTCCTGGAACTGGACAGGAATTCGGTGGAATAATCAGACATGGAGCAAAGATGCTTTATGCATATCCTGAAGCTACAGTGCCAAAGGTAACTGTAATTACAAGAAAAGCATACGGTGGAGCTTATATAGCAATGTGTTCGAGACATCTTGGAGCAGATGTGGTTCTTGGATGGCCATCGGCTGAAATAGCAGTAATGGGACCTTCAGGAGCAGCAAATATCATCTTCAGAAAAGATATAGCTGAAGCGGATGACCAGAATGCAAAGAGACAGGAAAAGATTCAGGAATACACGGATACAGTGGCAAATCCTTATATAGCAGCAGCAAGAGGATATATAGATGATGTTATAGAACCTTCTGAAACAAGAAAGAGAATCATCAGTGCATTTGAAATGCTTGCTGGCAAGAGAGAATCAAGACCGGCTAAAAAACACGGCAACATGCCAGTGTAAGGAGTGATAATATGTATGGCGAATTAGTAACTATGGGAGATGCTGGAGTAATAACATTATTCAGCATGGGTATAGTATTTGCAACTTTACTTTTGATATCATTTGTACTGGACCTTTTCAAGGTGATATTCACTGAAAAGAAAAAGGAAACAGTAGCGGCTCCTGCTCCTGCAGCGGCTGCACCGGTTGCACCGGAATCTGTAGACGAAGATGATGACGAGCTTGTGGCAGTAATAACAGCAGCCCTTGCAGCTCATATAGGAAAGAGTGCAGATCAATTGATAGTTAGAAGCATAGTACAAACAGGCAGTCAACAACCAGCGTGGGCACAAGCTGGAAGAATGGAACTTATGAAATAGGAGGATTATTAAAATGAAACAGTATAATATAACAGTAAACGGAAAAACTTATGAAGTAGCAGTAGAAGAAGTAGGTGGAGCTCCAAGCGCTCCAGTATTCAGCGCACCGGCTGCAGCACCTAGAGCGGCAGCTCCAGCACCCGCAGCACCAAAGGCTGCTCCAGCACCCGCAGCAGCAGCACCAGCAGGTGGCGGAGAAGTAATCGCGGCTCCAATGCCTGGAACAATCCTTGACATCAAGGTAACTGAAGGACAGGCTGTAAAGGCTGGAGAAATTCTTCTTATTCTTGAAGCCATGAAAATGGAAAATGAAATCGTAGCACCTGCAGACGGTACAGTTAAAGCTATACATACATCAAAAGGAACTAGCGTAAGCAGTGGTGATGCTTTAATTACATTAGGTTAATAGGGAGGAATCCAAA
>CAZFYP010000024.1:13715-22339 GCA_964523535.1 uncultured Clostridia bacterium | reverse complement strand
AAATACTCAAGATGCTTAATATAGACCATCTTGAAAAGAGATATCCTGCAACACTGAGTGGTGGAGAACAGCAGAGGGTTTCAATAGCCAGGATCCTGGTATTGTCTCCTGATATTATGCTACTTGATGAACCTTTCAGTGCACTTGACCCAAGGACAAAACAGGAATTTCAGACAGAACTCAAGAAGCTACATAAGGAATTCAAGACTACTACCATCCACATAACACACGACTTCAACGAAGCCTTTGCTCTTGCAGACAGGATTTGCGTCATGAACAAGGGAGAAATAATCCAGGTGGGAAGTCCTGATGAAATCATATACCATCCTGTAAATGATTTCGTCGCAAGATTTATCGGATGCGACTCCATGAAGAAAAACAGCAAGATAACAGCTGTATAGTAGACTAAATACTAAATCCACAGTCTTTGAAAATTCAAGGATTGTGGATTTTCTATTAATGTGGTGCATAATGTTTACCAAATCTCACACAGGGTATATATAATACAATGTTTAAATATCGTAACTTTACCCTAAAGGGAGTGATATAGTGGAAATGAAGGAAAAGATTGACAATCTGCTGAAAAGTCAGAAGGAAGTCTTAAATCAGTATGAAGACCTAATGAAGGAAATCAATATAGATGATGCTTTAAATGAAAATCAAAGGCTAAAGAAGAAAGTTGAAGAATATGATAAAACCCTTGAAAATCTCAGGAGGAAACAGGACAAGCTCCACAAGGAAAACTGGACTTTGAATATTGCCCTCAAGGAGCAGATGACCAATGAAAAGCTTGGTATTCTAAATGCCTCAAGAAACAAGACGGAAATCTACTTCAAGAATGAGGAGAAAAGGCAGACCAACAAGCTGAAGGCACTTGAAACAGCCACCAAAAAGAAGCTGACCCATATGAGAAAAATAGCGGAAAAGGAGTTGGCAGAAGACAGCAAGGAAATAGATGCTGAAATAAAGGACATGGAAGTCGGCCTTCAGAAAATGATAGCCTACAAGAAAGAGTTGCTTTCAAAAGACTTGGAAGACCATCGCGCTCAAACCAAGGAAGCTTATGACAAGCTTGCAGGTGAAGAGGTAAGCAAGGAAGTATTAGAAAAGAAGAAAAAGTACAACGACATAGAAGTGAAAATAGGTCTCAACTGGATAAACAAGATAGGTATCATACTTATCTTGCTTGGAACTGCAACTGTTATGAGATATACTTATACCAACTGGATGAATGATTACCTCAAGGGCATATCTGGATTTGTACTGGGATTACTCTTCCTTGTTTCAGGAGAATGGTTCAACAGAAAGGACAAAAATCTTTTTGCCCTGGGCCTCATTGGAGGCGGAATAGGTATCTTGTATCTTTCAGTCTTCAGTAGTTATTTCATACTGGAAATATTGACAATGACAACAAGCATGGGGGTATCAATACTCATAACCCTTGCTTCACTGGCACTGTCCCAGAGATATAAGTCTATGACCATAGGTGCATTATCCCTCATTGGAGGATATCTGCCTTTCTTCACTTATGCATTTTCTTTTGGACTTTCAGCAAGCGGCGTGCAAATAGCTATGGGATATCTTCTAATATTGAATTTACTGGTCCTTGGAACATCATTGGTCAGAGGATGGATTCACATTAAGTATCTAAGTTTTATCCTAAATATACCCTGCCTTGTCTATCTTATATATGAAGAAGCAAATGAAATGATAGGAATAGGGTATTCCCTGGTAACCTTCATCATGTATCTTGGAATAACCCTTGCATATCCACTTAAAGAGAAGGTCAAGCTTAAGATAGCTGATGTGGTTTTGCTAGGTCTCAATACAGTCATTAACTGTCTCCTGGTCTATATACTCTTTGAAGAAGCGGGATATGGTGACTACAAGGGTATAATAGCCCTTGTATATGCATTGATCTACCTTGGGCTAGGACAGCTTGTCCACAAGAGTTCCTCTCAGGAAATAAGGGCACAGGCTCTTTTCTTTCTCACGGCCATGACATTCAGCATCTTGATGATTCCCTTCCATTTTGGAATAGAGTGGGCATCCATGGGCTGGCTTATAGAAGCAGTATTGATTATCGTTTATGCAGTAAGGCGTGATTTCGGGAAAATGGAAGCAGCCGGCTGGGTCATCCTGGCCTTGTGTGCAGTTAACTTCGTCATCTATGATTTCCACTATTTCTGGCCAATGGAGCATTTCCCCTTTAAGTACACAATGATGACAGCGGGTTTTATCATTGTACTGGCAATGTATGTTAAGGCTCTCCATGATAATGAAATGTTCAAACATAGCAAAAAGGGAGTCTTGCTTACTCTTTACAAGTACTTTACCATTGTTGCAAGCTGGATATATGTATTGAGGATGACATTTTATTTCTATGACAAGTATCTACCATATAATTCAACATATGAATTCTATTTTGTTATTCTGGCGGCCCTGCTTACAGGCTTTTATGCCTACTTCATCTCTAAAGTCAAGATTATGGAAGATCTTGTTGTAAGGGGCATATCGACGGGACTGTATATTATTACTGATTTGATGTGTCTTCTATTGAACTTCATTACCATAGGAGATGAATTGGGACAGGGAATAAGGATCCTTTCAATTGCCATACTTCTTCTCTACAATGCATTTGTAATACTCAGCATCAAGGAACTGACAATGAAGCTAATCAGGTGGAAGAAGTTAAGCATTGAAATATACCCCATGGCTATGGCCATATATTTTATTGGTGCATCAATAGCAATAATGGTCAATCAGTTTGACCTTGGCAACATAAATTTGATTATTAGTATTTTTCTCATAGTCATGGCACTGGTCTTCATAGCCCTGGGATTTGGGAAGAATTTCATACTCTTGAGAAGGACGGGACTTGGACTTTCTGTCTTTTCAACAGGAAAGCTCTTTATAGCAGACCTGGCATTTCTTGAAACGGGTGGAAGGATAATAGCATACTTCTGTTTCGGACTTACCCTCATAGGTATTTCCTATGTATATGACAGGCTCAGAAGAAATATTGATAAAGTTGAAGGTGATGGACAATGAAAATGAAATCAAGACTATTAATCATATTGACAGTAGCACTCATCTTGTCTAGTTTGACCATGGCCTTTGCTGGAGAGACAGATAACGATCTGAATCTCTGGCTCTATGAAAAGGATGTACAATGCAGTGAATCAAAGGGATACCAGGCATTCTTCCTGGATGAAGATGTTTACAGGCTGACAAAGAGGGATCTTTCAGATTTAAGGATAGTAGATGACCAGGGTGATTTTATACCCTATTACCTTCACAACCAATACTTAACCGCGGAGAAGGTTACAATTGTAGACCATGAGTCCACAAAACTGGCATCCTATCTAAAGAAGGATGACCATTATACCGAGTTCAGGATAATTCAGAAAGATGAACTTGAGGATATTCTTGCAAATGAGATTATTTTTGACATATCAGGAGACAACTTCCTTGAAGAAGTCATGATCTACGGAAGTTATGACAATAATAACTGGCAGCATGTTAAAGATGGATATATCTATAATACGGATGAAGGAAATAAGCTTAACATAAAGCTTGATGGCACCTTCAAGTTTGACCACTACAGGATAGTATTTGTAAACGATGTGGAAAAGACTGAAATAAATAACCTTGAACTGGTTTACAGCGAAAAGAATGTAGTCCATGAGCAATATCAAAAGATGAAAAGCGTGGATTATTCTCTTGATTACAGTGACGGCTATACTGAAATTATCTTGGAAAACAAGGACAACCTTAAGGTCAAGTCTCTGAAAATTGTTAGTGGGGATAGCTTCAAGAGGTCTTATCAGCTGTCCTACAAGAATGAAGGAGAGGAAAATTACAGGAGTCTTGACAGTGGAGAAGTCTACCAGATGGACCTTGAGAATTTCAAGATAGAGGAAACTGAAATAAGCTGCGGAAGAAGCTCGGATTCATATATTTCTGCAGATTTCATAAAGATTCGCATCAGCGACAAGGATGACAAGGCGATCGATATTAATGAAATTGAAGTCACCTACTATATAGACAAGCTTGTATTCGAAAATCAGGCAAGCAGCGGATACACTCTTCTTTTTGGCAGTGACACTGCAAAACAGCCTTCCTATGACATAGTCCAGTCGAAGAAATATATTGAAGAAGAGGACCAGCAGACATGTAGTCTTTCACAATTGGTGGAAAGGGAAGTTAAAGTTGCGGAAGAGCCCTTTGACTATAGAATAATACTGAATGTAATAGTGGTACTTGTTTCTATAATACTTGTAGCAATCATAATGAGGAAGTCCGGATTCAAGAAATTGTAATGAAAAAACCTCCACAATCGTCAGACTGTGGAGGTTTCTATTTTCATATTTTATTATTATCTATAGGCCAGTTGTCTCTCATTCTTGAAGACAACTCCAAAGTGTTCTGTTTCACATTTGTTGCAGTGATATGAATAGGTTATAGAATCTTCTGTTTGACTGATGATTTTACCTAAACTTATAGACTTGTTGAATCCTTTGATAATATATTTCGATTTCGGACTGTAACCATTGCTTGCTTTCCATCTAATGACATTGTTGCAATTTGAACATTTTTCCATTCTAATCTTATTCATTTTTTATCAAATCCTCCAATTAAAATATCTAGATGTAAATCTATATAAAAACCTTTCAAATGATAAAAGAAAGGCTATACTCGAGGAAAATATTTAATTAAGTCTATCTGTTTGAAAACGTTTTTCAAACAAGTATCATTATATCACTAAACCATGATTGAGGCAAGAAGTTCCATATATTTACTGAGTTGCCTTATATCAGTTCTATTCTTTTACTTCCTTAAGCAAGGACTTGTATGCTCCTATATATATGGAAACATCGGTGCCAATTGCGACTCCGTCAAAGCCATCTTTTATATACTGTTTTGCAGCAGAGCTATCACCGCTGAATATGAAGGCATACTTCTTCGCAGTCTTGCAGGTTGTGAGAATCTTTTCTATTGCAGTGGTGAAGGCAGGATTTGTAAATTGGGCAGGTATTCCCATGGCTATTGACAGGTCGTATGGCCCTATGAATATGCCGTCAACCCCATCTATGTTTACAATCTCTTCTATGTTCTCAAGACATCCCAGAGTCTCGCACTGAGGTATAAGAAGAGTCTCCTTGTTGCATTTATCCATGTATCCTTCTGCACCTGAATCTGCAGCAGTATTGCCGTAACTGTAATCAGCAACTCTCCCATAGAAAAAGCCTCTGTTTCCAAGAGGATGATACTTTCCGTATTCCACTATTTTCTTCACCTCTTCAACAGTGTTGATACATGGGATAACAAGACCTTTTGCACCTATATCTAGCATCTTTAATATTGAATCACGCTCTATGTTTTTGGTTCTGACAATAGGTGTAATTCCTTTAAGTTCTGCAGTTCGGATATGGGACAGGGCACTTTCAACATCGAAAGGACCATGTTCAGTGTCTATGACAAGAAAGTCAAGCCCTGTGATGCCAAGACATTCCACTGCTGTAGAACTAGCTATTTCAAAGAATGTTCCTATTACTGCTTGGCCGCTTTTCATTTTATCTATTAGCTTGTTTTTCATGAGAACTCCTTGATATTGGATTTTACATCTGATTCTAAAATACATGTTAAAAGAATTATATCATTTGTTTTTCAGGTATACAACTGCTTACCCGTAAATCCCTTGTATAGATATTTGAATTTAAAAATCCCTTGTTATAATTCTATTATATAGTTGTCAAATCATTATTGATGATTTTTATTGACAACTATTATTAAAAAGTATACAATTTCTTTAATAAATCAAATGAATAAGCAGATGATGAATGTTGAAGAAATCACTTTTGTGGTTACCGTAGAAGAAAGAAAGGCAAGCAATAACCCTTTCGAAGCTTTCAGGTTTTAGACAATATTCTGATGCGCCCCTGGAGAGAACTCGTTGAGTCATCGAAGAAGAAACCATATGGGAAGCTTTCAGATAAAAGGACAGGGTGTAAAGAGCATAGGATAAGTATGCCTCTTTACACTTTTTTTGCGTGTCTTGAAAGGAGAATAAAATGGTTTTTTTAAAAGGGATTTTATTATTGATTGCGGTATTTTTGATGTTCACTCTATTTTCATTGAAGATGCCAAAGGGTACAAAGGCAATGAATGGACTGGCAAATGCAGCTATTGCATCTTTCCTGGTTGAAGCAATTCATAAATATGTTGGTGGGGACATTTTCTCACTGGGCTTGCTTGGCAGTACAGGAGCTACCTCAGGTAGTCTGGGTGGAGTTGCCAGTGTTATATTGGTATCGGCAGCCATGGGTGCCAACCCGGTATTTGCAGTTAGTGCAGGTATAGCCGTCATGGAATTCGGCATACTGCCCGGTTTCATAGCAGGATATGTCATAGGTTTGATTTCACCTTGGCTTGAGAAGAAAATACCAGATGGTATTAATATAATTGCAGGGGCATTGATTGTTGCACCTTTGGCAAGGGTGATTTCCATAGTGTCTGCTCCAGCTGTTGAAACTGTTCTGATGTACATTGGTGATGCCATTGTTGTAGCAACTCATCAATCTCCTTTATTGATGGGATTTGTACTGGGAGGAATCATAAAGATGATATGTACATCCCCTCTAAGTTCAATGGCTTTGACCGCCATGTTATCCTTGACTGGCCCGGCAATGGGCATAGCTTCCATAGCATGTTTCGGAGGAAGTTTTACAAACGGTACCGTATTTTCCAGACTCAAACTTGGAGATAGATCAAAGGTAATTGCTGTAATGCTTGAACCCCTTACCCAGGCTGACATCATAACACGGAACCCAGTACCCATTTATATGTCTAATTTTCTAGGTGGAGGTCTTTCCGGCATGATAGCCGCTAGCTTGGGAATAGTCAACAATGCACCAGGAACTGCATCTCCAATACCTGGAATGATTGCACCATTTGCTTTTAATGATCCTGGGAATGTAGTATTGGCATTGGTATTTTCTGCTATTGCAGGTCTTGCTGCAGGATGGATAGGGACAGGAGTATACAGATTTATGACAACAAAGAGTTTGAAAATCAAAAAAAGACTGGGACAAGCAGTTTAAATCAGAATAAAACAAAACCTCATTGTAGAAAATACCATGAGGTTTTTAATGGTTTTTGCTTTATACAAGGATGAAATTGTGATATGATTTCAATTATCAGATTAAAGGATGTTTTATTCAAAAGCAAGTTTCATGGTAATTTATTCAACAAATGTATTGCATTGATCCATTGCGATACATTTATTTCATAAATAAATTCAACTAAATCTTTTGAATAAAACTAGGAGGGGAAACAATGACTAATGAAAGACCGGAATACGTAAGTTTTCCAATGCAATCTTATGATAAGGTGAGATATGGTGACACAGACTCTCAGGGTCATGTAAATAATGCTGTATTTGCTACATTTCTGGAAACGGGAAGGACGGAACTTCTTTATGAAGCTGAAATCTATAAGGATAGGGGGTCGGAACCTCTATTTGGACTGGTAAGTTCAAATATTAACCTCATGGCGGAAATAAACTGGCCGGGAACAGTTGAAATAGGTACTGGAATCAAGAAGATAGGAAATAGCTCAATAATTTTCATCCACGGATTGTATCAGAATGAAAAGATGGTTGCTCAGGCTGAAACAATAACAGTGCTGATGGACGAGATTACAAGAAAGTCAAAAGCACTTTCTGAAAAAACTAGGGAATCTCTAGAGAAATTTTTGATACCTCAGGAAAGTTAGAGTTCCTTTTTATATTTAAACTCAAAATACCGTCAACAGTTGAATATCGTAATGATATTTTTCTGATGACGGTATTTGATTTTGATTCTTAAATTTTAATATTCTTCTTCATCTGAGAAGTCATATTCGAGATAGTTGTGTTTTGTTTGTTTTCTTTTCGTTTTAGGCTTGTGTCCAGTCCTCGTAATCTTATTTCTATCGATTTTGTTTTTTCTTTTTTCCTTTTGTTCAAATACTTTAAAATATTCCGATTCTTTTTCCACTAGTACCTTCTCCTTAATCACTTTACAGACTCCCTAATAAAACTGACAAGATCATTCACTTTGATAAAATCATTTGAATATTGTAAAAGTTCAACACTGAATTCTTCTTCCAGTATTTCTAATAAATCATTCATTTTATACTCATTCATTTTAAGGTCCTCTTCAAATGACAAGTGCATTTCTATGTCTCGGGCATCTCCATATTTGGATATTTCTGAAATAAGCGCCTGTGTAATTTTTGTAAGCATAGTATTACTCCTTCTTGATAATTTCTAAATGTGTTTTTTTGTATAGAAAAAACACCACCCATTTCGGTGAACCAAATAAGAAAATATATATGACAAAAATTCTTAAAAAATCCAGCTGTTTACACAAATAAATGTCTAGTGTTTTTTGTTCTTTATTACTATATGATTTACTCTTTTAAATAGTTCTCCTTTTCTTAATTATAGTTCTAAAATGAAAATAGTCAAGCATTTTTTTAGAATAATTATAAACATTGATATAACTTGCTTGTATCGGTTGCCTGAATCAAAAAAATTTGAAATTTCTTCTACATTTCTTTGATGATTTATTTTATTTATA
>CAZFYP010000024.1:12146-13697 GCA_964523535.1 uncultured Clostridia bacterium | reverse complement strand
TTTGAAATTTCAACAAATAAAAACATTTATTTAAATTGGAATAATTTTTATTTACTTATTGGTTTTTAGAAAGTATAATCAAGGTGAATATCAAATATATTACAGATAAAAAAATAATATTAATGAGGTAATTTTTATGATAATGATTATAGATAATCATAGTGAATTTATTAAAAAATTCAAGAGAGGATTCTTGTGTGACCACGATTATGATCATATTGTACTTGACAACAACGAGCCTATAAATTTCAAGGAAAAGGACAAAATAAAGGGTATAATTTTGTCTGGCGGCAGGGGTAATCCTTATGAACCATTAAACTTAACAACTAATTTTGTTGCTTTGATGAATTATAATGTACCCATTATTGGTCTTTGTCTAGGATTTGAAATAATTGCAGTAGCATATGGTGGAAGAATCAAGAAACTTGAAAAGCATCAGGACAAAAGGGAACAAATATCGATAATAGAAAAGAATGACCCGATTTTTAAAGACATAGATAGTGAAGAAATAAGCATACGAGAGAAGCATGGATTTTATGTATCCACTCTTCCTGAAGATTTTGAGGTGTTGGGGAGTTCGGATATTTGTAAATATGAAATAATAAAACATAGGGAAAGACCTATATATGGATTTCAGGGACATCCTGAAGTGTCGGGAGTAGATGGAATGAAGATAATGAAGAATTTTCTGGATATTTGTATGGAAAGTGGAGGAGAAAAATGAGAGTTGCAATAATATATAATAGTGACTGTAGTGGTGTAATAAATACTTTTGGAATGCAGAACAAGGAAATATATAATCCTAAAACTGTAAAAATGGTGGCTGAATCACTGGAAAAGGGTGGCCATAATGTTGAGATAATTGATGGAAATATGGATGTTATCGAGAAAATAAGGAACTTCCTTCCAAGAGTTAAGGAAGGGGAGAAATTCGGCTTAGTATTCAATATGGCTTATGGTATTCAGGGAGAGAGCAGATACACCCATATACCTGCCATGCTGGAAATGCTAGGAATACCATATGTGGGTTCATCACCGGCAGGTCATGCTATAGCTCTTGATAAAGTTATTACAAAGATAATCTTACAAAAAAATAATATTCCAACTCCGGATTTTTGGACTTTTTCGTCTTCAGAAGAAGATATGACAGATGTGGAGTTTCCTGTAATAATAAAGCCAAAAATGGAAAGTGTATCCTTTGGTTTGAGGGTTGTTGATAATATAGAAGATTTGAAGGAAGCCGTTGACTTCATAGTTGCTGAATTTCAGCAGCAGGCACTGGTTGAAAAGTTCATAAGAGGTAGGGAGTTTGCTGTTGGTCTCCTTGGAAACGAGTCTGTAGAAACATTTCCTGTTCTTGAAATAGATCTTGATGGAGATCCTGATGGAATTCAGACTGCAGAAGACAAGTTGAAAAAACCTAAAGAAAAAATATGTCCGGCTAAGATTCCGAATGAACTGGCAGCAAGGATGAAAGAGGAAAGTCTTAGGGTATTCAGAGCCTTGGGGTTGAAAGATTTCGCCCGTGTAGATATAAGGTTGGATGAAAAC
>CAZFYP010000024.1:0-12136 GCA_964523535.1 uncultured Clostridia bacterium | reverse complement strand
AGATGTAGGCGCTGTAAGCACAGATCTGGTTTTGTTGGATGAAAACAATAATGTATACATTCTAGAAGTGAATTCGATGGCAAGTCTTGGCAAAACCGGGTCCTATGTAACGGCAGCAAAAGAATGCGGTTATGATTACACAAGGCTTGTAAATAGAATGCTGGATGTAGGGGCCATGAGATATTTCGCAGATGAATTTTCAAACAAAACAGTCCAAGGAAAGGCCAAGAAAATCGATTTGTCCATAAGATTAAAGAGCTATTTCAGAAGTAATCAGACCAATACGCAGAAGCTATTGGAAGAAATGGTAAATATAAATAGTTATGTAAATAATATAGATGGAGTAAACAAAATTGGAAACATAATGAGAAAGAGGCTTGGAGCTCTAGGCTTTAGCCAGGAAATACATTCTCAGTCCCAAGTCGGCAATATTTTGTTTTTTTCAAATACACTAGATGAAGAATATGATTGTCTATTTATAGGAAATCTTGATAACAGCAATAAACTGAATAACCACGAATACTTCAGAATCAGCGAACAGAAATATTATGGATCCGGAGTATGGGAGAATAAGGGTGGACTGGCAGCCATGCTGCTTGCCCTTCAAGGTTTGAGGTACACAAGAGTATTGAAAAAATTGAAAATAGCTGTCCTCTTAACAAGTGATGATACCATGCATGGAAGTTTTTCAAGAAGTATAATAAGAAAGAAATCTATGAAGTCAAAGCTTATTATGGGCCTACATGGGGCTTTTGTTGATGGAGGGCTTGTGACTTCAAGGTCAGGGTCTGCATTATATAGGTTGAATATGTCTTTGAAAAACCCAGAGGATAATTTTGATGTTCCCTTTGCATCTGGATTTTTCTTAAAAGCAGTTAATGATCTGGTTAAACTTTCTGATAAAAAGACAGGGGTAATTCTTGCACCTAGAAGGATGAACCTTGATACAAATATTACTGAACCCTATGTTCATGGAGAGGCTGATATAAGCATGAAATTTATTGATGATGATTCTTTCAAGAATATTGACAGTAAAATCAAAAAAAACATTTCTGTCAATCGATACAAGGGTAAGATTGATTTTCAAATTGAAGGTGGTATGAGAAGACCTTCCATGTCCTACGGAGATAAAAGTATAGAATTTATGGAAAAAATCAATGTTTTGGCTGATAAATTAGATATAAAGGTCAGCACTGAACACAGGTGGAGTTCTGCCAATATCAGTTTGGCTGACGGAAAGATGGCGAAAATAGACGGATTTGGTCCCAATGGTGCAAAAGAGAAAAAGGGTCATGAATATATATTGAAACACACATTGTCGGAGAAGGCCCTGCTTATGGCAAAATTCCTGGATGAGCTTAGATTGTCGTAAAGAATATTATAAAGTGAATTTGTATTTCAGTGTGGTATAATATTCATAGAGAAACTTGGAATTTCAAAGTTTCTTTATGAGTATATTATAAATTCACTGTGGAGGGTAAATTGTATAATTCAACAAGAATAATTAGTTTTTTAGATGAAAATCTAATTTTAATCAAAATTATTTGGTCTTTTATTTTAATTTTAGCAATCATAATTTTATTTGGGATTGTTAAGAATATAATACATAAAAAAGTAGATGATAGCCAAAAATACTATGTCTATAAGAGACGATTGAACTACACCCAAGGTGGACTAATATTTGTTTTGCTTTTATTTTTATGGATTGATTCTGCATATAGTTTTTCAACATATGTTGGTTTGCTGTCGGCAGGTATTGCAATAGCTTTGAAAGAGGTCTTTACTAATCTTGCTGGATGGCTCTTTATAGAATCCAGGAAGCCTTTTGACGTAGGTCATAGAATTTCCATAGGCTCACAAAAGGGTGATGTTATTGATAAACGTATGTTTCAATTCACACTGATGGAAGTAAGTGCTTTTGAAGAAGGAGAACAAAGTACGGGAAGAATCATTGATATTCCAAATGGATTTATTTTTACAAATCCTTTAATTAATTATACAAAGGGTTTTGGATATATTTGGAATGAAATCAAGGTCTTGTTGACTTTTGAGAGTGACTGGAAGAAAGCCAAAAAAATGTTATTGGAAATAGTCAACAATGATACAGAGGTTACTTCTGAGGTTATTAGTCAGAGAATAAGAAAGGCATCAAAAAAGTATATGATTCATTACACGAAGTTGACACCCATAATATATACAGATGTTAAGGAGTCCGGTGTTCAGCTTACTTTGAGATATTTATGTGAGCCCAAACAAAGGAGAACAAGTACAAATAAGATTTGGGAAGATATCTTGACAATGTTAGAAGAAAATGAAGATATAAATCTGGCTTATCCTACTAGAAGGGTTTTGAATTTATAAAAAATATAAATATTTAAGCATGCAATAATGTCAAAAGGGGCTAGTATGAAAAAAATAAATTTTAATGAATCCATAAATCCATTCAAGGATTTCAAAGTAAAAAATCTGGTACCTGGAGCTTTGGTTTACAAGGGTAAGGCAGAAGATGATTTTTCAATTGATGTCATCAAGTATAGTGATTTGGACTACAAGCGCAATGCATTTAAAAGTTTTGAGAAATTTGTAAATGATGAAATCAATACTGAAGAGGCTGAGTCTGTAAAATGGATAAATATAACCGGATTGAATCATGTTGAAGAAATAAAAAAAATCAGCAAGCATTTTAATATATCAAACCTAATGATGGAGCATGTCCTAAATATAAGTAATCACAGTACTATAGACTATTCTCAGGAATATATTTTTAACGATATCCAGATGGTATTCGGCAATGAACATCAAGGTATCGTTAATGAGAATATCAGTATCTATAAATCAAACAATACCGTATTAATATTTCAAGAAAAAAAAGGTGATGTATTTGATTCTTTACGGAAGAGAATTATAAACGAAGAAGGAAATATAAGGAAAAAAGGAGCAAATTATTTATACTACTGTCTTATTGATGTAATAGTTGATTATTACCTAGGAGTTTTGGAAAGCTTGGGACAAAACATAGAAATTCTGGAAGAACAGGTAATGAGTTTGAATAAAGTTGATGTAAACACAATTCATGGAATAAGAAAACAACTTATGATTCTAAAACTGAGTGCTGAACCAATTGAAAAAATGGTGATGGCCCTAATTGAAAATAATGAAATCCTCCCTCTGGACAATATGCAGTATCTATTGAATCTACATGTACATATAAAAGAAGTTGTAAATGAACTGGCTTTGCAGAAAGATTATATTGATGCCATATTCGAGAATTATGTATTAAATAATTCCAATGACATGAATCGAATAATGACTACATTGACCATATTTTCAGCTATTTTTATTCCATTATCATTTGCAGCAGGTGTTTTCGGTATGAATTTTGATTATATACCTGGGTTAAATAACTCATGGGGATTTGTTTATTTTATTGGAGGATGTTGCTTTGCAGCTATAGTCATGCTTATACTATTAAAGCAGAAGAAATGGTTTTAATTTCTGTACAAAAACAATAGAGATTTGAAAATAAGCAATTAGTATGAATTTTACAAGGAGGAGGCATGAATAAATGGCTTATGAAAAGGAAAAGGGAAAGATTCCCCAAATACTAAAAGATGCTTTTGATTCAGTGGTCAAGGATAGATTCCTTTCACAGGATTTTAAGCAGTATGACAAGGGAAGCAAGGATGTAGTTACTGAATGTGATATTGAAGTGGAAAAGTATATAATAAGTGAAATAGAAAATGAATTTCCAGGGGATTCCTTCATATCTGAAGAACTCAACAGCCAGGGAAAGATGACACAAAGGACATGGATAATTGATCCTATTGACGGTACTATCAACTTTTCCCGGGGACTAAGGCTTTTCGGTTTGCAGATTGCCCTGGTGGAAAATGGTCAGCCTGTATTCTCATGTATCTACCTTCCCTATCTGGAAGAGTTGTATATAGCATCAAAGGGCCAGGGTGCCTACCTAAACGGGGAAAGAATCCATACATCAACTGCCTTGGAACTCAATGATTCAATTATAGCCTACGGTGATTTTTCACCTGTAAAGGAAGCTAAGGAAACAAGGAACAGGCAGATACAGACCTTCAACAGACTCTTTGATAAAATACAGAGATTCAGGATGTTTGGGTCGTCAGCTATTGACTTTGCTTCACTGGCCTCGTCAAAGACTGATGCTGTCATTATTTTTACTAAAAACCTTTGGGACATATTTCCAGGATACTTCCTTGCTATTGAGGCGGGAGCCGTTGGCAACTATGACTTTGACAATCCTGATGAGATGGTAATTGCAGCATCAAATACCCTCTTGATGGAGGAATTGATGGAGGAAGTAATTATAGTATGACAATAGCATTAATAAGCGATATACAATCCTAACCAAGCCATTATTTAGGCAAGTTAAATTTATTGTTTACTCATGGAAGCTCCAGGAGAATTGATGAATATCTCTATTATGATGAGTTAGAGCAACATGACGATGAATTTTTGAATGGATTTTGTGCATATCTTTCCAGTCTCAACAATATTTTTATTTGGGTCTGATACCAATATTTCCTTATTATCAATTCAATTCAGTATTTCTTCCAACAGGGCCTTGATTAATTCAAGGTCTTTTTTTTCTTCTTGGGATCTGTTTATTAACAATGCTTTATTGGTGAAATCTATACATTCAAGAACCTTGTCTTTGGGGAAATCCTTATGGGTTTTATCCGGCCTTAATAGGTCCTCTATACTGGAATTGCTGCTATCACCCAGCTTACACATTATAATTGCTTTTATGCAGCCCACTGGGCAACCGTATCCCATACAATCACCGCATTTATCAGATCCTAAACAAATTCTTTCTATTCTTTGGTTCATATCAACATAGTAATCATGAAGTTCCCTGAGTCTTATCTTTAGACTAGAATCGACTTCCAGTTTTCTTATTCGAATATAAGGTAAAAGAGCAAATATTGATAATCCAGCTACAAGCAGTATAAATAAGGAAACATTTAGATTGGTCATGTATTCAGCAGGCACAGAGCTGTTTAGTTTTATTAATCCGAAGGCCATGAAAATTACTGAAGCAATCATCTTTACTGTCATTTCAGGAATTTTCCCACCTATGAATCTACCGGCCAGTATTCCTAAGCCCCCAGTTACTAGCATTCCCGATACTGTACCAGCCACTGTTACAGCAGGGTTTATGGATTCAATGGAAAGAGCCACTGCTGTTAGCTGTGTTTTATCTCCCAATTCTCCTATAAAAAAAGCAAGTGCCACAGTGCCTATAGGACCTAACAATGATGAGTTTTTATTGTCTTCATCTTCATCATATTCAACCTTGAGTGTCCATATTGAAAAACCTACAAAAGCAAAACCTGCTGCAATCTGTATTGTGTTTGTCGAGATAAAATTTGATATATAGATTCCAAGGGCGATTGCCAGACTATGGTTTAGAAAGGACCCCAAGGCTATGCCACTAAGGACTTTCCATAGAGGAAACTGAGTAGCAAATGCCAGGGCTAGAAGCTGAGTCTTGTCTCCCATTTCTGCTAAGAATATTAAACTGAATGCTTTGATGTATTCCTGAATCATCTGCTTCTCCATGTTTTTTATTATAATGAACTCCTAAGTGAAATTTATCACACACTACTGTTAATAGCAATAAGAATTTGTACTTAAGTTACTCAATCTTATATAGTAAGATCAGTTTTTATGGAACTCCTGATTACTCAATAGTAAAGCTGCCAATAGAAAAGCATTAGTGAGCTATATTAAAAAATCATCGTAAATAATTGCTTCTTGAACTCATGTCAATTTATTAGATTGAATAAATTAATCAAATCACAAATCTCTCAAATCCTATACTTCAATAAATATCAATAATTATTTCAGGTTGTTTTAAGATTTATCTGCTAATATAGATTTATGATAAAGATAATTTAAAGTAATCTATGAAAAATAGGAGGGCGTTAATATGAAACATATACCGATCATGTTAGCAATGGCAATTAGTATAAGTCTAACTTCTTATGATGGAAGTACAACGACAAATTCTAATAATACAAATGTTACTGAAGCGACATCAATCACAGTGAATACAATAGATTCTGATAATTTAAGTGGAGTATTAAATGTTAAGTTACAGGATATGTTAGAAAATAATAGATGATTTTCTTTTAAGAAAGGAAAGAATAATGGAAATTAACAGACTAAACATAGCAAAACAAATTATTAATGACAGCATCACTGACCCATCAATGAGTGAAGTAGAAAAATTCAATACCATTGGTCAACAGTTATTACAAATCCAAGAGTTGATGTCATATTATAGGTGTGCCCTAATGGAAATAGAAACAAAATTTAATGTACTAAACGAGGATATGTCCATCCTGTTTGACCGCAATCCAATTGAATCCATAAAAAGCAGAGAGAAATCCTACGAAAGTATTTTTGCGAAATTGCAAAAAAAAGGCTTACCGATGACTGAATCTTCCATAATCAATAATATTAATGATATTGCAGGAATACGAGTTATTTGTTCCTTTAAGGAAGATGTCTATAAGCTAGCAGAAGCTTTGGTTAAACAGGATGATGTGACCTTAATCACAAAAAAAGATTATATTAGCAATCCAAAGAAAAATGGATATCGCAGCTTGCATCTAATCATTGAAACACCCATTTTTCTGGCTAAAATGAAAAAAATGATGCGGGTTGAAATTCAGCTTAGAACCATAGCCATGGATTTTTGGGCCAGTCTTGAACATGAACTTAAATACAAGCAAGAGATTAAAGATTCAGTCCATGTAATACAGGAATTAAAGGAATGTGCCGATATCATTGCCCTAGTAGATGGTCGTATGGAGAATCTGAGACAAAAATCAGAAAATAAGGAGTTTTCATAATCTCACAGCACATTTCTAAAAATGCTTTACATTCGATTTCAGTAGGTATAGCATATTATTAAGAAAGATTAAGGAGGTTTTTAAATGTCAAATAAAAAAATCACCATGGATATTATTAAAGACTACAATCAGCAATTTGATTCAGATATTAATAACCAAATGATTATGAATGCCATTGTCAAAAATGGAATCCAGAATGTGTGCATAGACTATACGAGTAATATCAATATGCAACATAATTTTTCAATTGATATCAAATCGGGAGATATTACTTCCCAGGAAAACTCCGGTAGGTGCTGGATATTTGCTGGTTTGAATATTGTGCGCTGGCATATTATGAAAAAACTGAAACTGAAAACCCTTGAATTGTCTCAAACTTATCAAATGTTTTTTGATAAATTTGAGAAGGCTAATTACTTCCTTGAGAGCATTATGGATACACTCGATGAGGAAACCGATTCTCGCTTGATTAGTCATCTTTTGAAAGCTCCTGTAGAAGATGGTGGTCAATGGGATATGTTCTACAACACCGTTGAAAAGTATGGCGTTGTTCCCAAGGCAATGATGCCAGAATCGTTTGAGAGTTCTCATACCCAAAAAATGAATTGGTTACTAACTCTGCGACTGCGTAAAGATGCTTGCATTTTACGAGAGGCACATGCTATGGGAACTTCAAAGGTTGAATTAGAGACGATTAAAGCTGGTATGCTGAAGGATATCTATTTCATTCTATGCAAGAGCCTTGGCAAGCCACCAATTAAATTTGATTTTGAATATCGCAACAAAGACGATGAGTTCTTTAGGGAATGTGATCTCACCCCATTGAGTTTTTACGAGAAATATATGGGGCAAAGCCTAAATGATTATGTCAGCCTGATCTCAGCACCGACTCTAGACAAACCCTTTATGAAATCCTATACTGTGTCTTATTTAGGAAATGTCATTGATAAACCGGTCAAGTACCTCAATATTGAGGCTGAAGAACTTAAACAGGTTGCCATTTCACAATTACAAGATGGTGAGCCGGTATGGTTTGGCTGCGACGTAGGCAAATGGATTGGTGAAAGTGGCGCCATGGATTTGGATCAATTTCATTATAGCGAAGCCTTCGGAACCGAGTTTGAGATGAATAAAGCACAGCGTTTAGACTACGGAGAGAGTATGATGACTCACGCCATGGTATTCCTGGGCGTTAATCTCAAGGATGGCAAGGCTAATCGCTGGAAAGTTGAAAACAGCTGGGGTGATAAGAAAGGCAACAAAGGATATTTCATTATGAGCGATGATTGGTTCTCAGAGTATCTTTACCAGGTTGTCGTACCTAAAAAATACTTAACACCCGAAATGATTAAAGCTTACAATACAGCGCCTATCGTCCTTAAACCTTGGGATCCAATGGGTTCTTTAGCAAAGTAATTATATAAACAAGAGGCTTCACCTTGAAATTAAATCAGGGGGAGGTCTTTTTTATGTAGATATTCCAAAGCTACCATATAGCTGCATTGGAGAGCTCTTTCATACTCAATAAGGTTCAATTATATGATTTTTCCAGAAGAATCACTGATTTTCAAAAGATAAAATTGATTTATTCGAGTCCAGGACCTTTTAGAGCCAGGAATGTGTATTTTGATTTGGACGGAATTATGAGAGTATGAATTAAGAAGTATTGACCAAAACACCGCTAGAGTGCAAAGAAAGCGGTTGAAATGGAAAAGTCCCCTTTCAATTGAAGAGGATTTTTTACGTGAGACTACAGTTTCAGACTATGACCAGGTGCGTAATGGACAGTGCGTCAAATGATATTTTGAATTTTGTATGAATTAATGATATAATTGCACTAAAAGATACGCGTTTAAAATCTAAAGCGGACTTTGAGGTGTAAATATGATTGGTATGAATAAAATCATTGAAGAATTTAATAAGCATGGTGGTGTACTGAAAACATCAGAATTAAAAGCTGTTGGTCTTAATAGTAGACAAATCAAGAAATTGCTTAATAATAACGAAATAGCCAAGATAAAACAGGGCTATTACGAACTTACAGGAGTAATTACTTCTGAAGAAGTAATTATTTCAAGATTATTTCCAAATGCTGTTATATTCTTGGAAAGTGCACTTCACTACTATGAGTACACGGATCGTATACCTTTAGCTTGGCAACTTGCTGTTGATAGAGATAGTAATAAAAGTAAGTATAAGATTGATTATCCCTTTGTTGAACCATTTTATCAAGAGCCTAAATTTTTAAATATTGGAGTAAACACAATTGAAATTGATAATACAAGCATAAAAATATTTGATAGAGACCGAACGATATGTGATTTGATGAGATACGAAAACAAAATTGAGAAAGAAGTTTTTGCAAATGCAGTTATGCGCTACATTAAAGATCCGAAAAAAAACATAAGGCGGCTTTATGAGTATGCAAAAATATTTAACATAACTCAAAAAGTACAAATACATATAGGGAAGTGGTTGTAATGGTCAAATCATCTGCATCAGTACTGGCAAGACTGAAAAATAAGGCTAAAGAAGATAAAATTCCTTTTCAACAATTGTTAAATTTATTTTGTCAAGAAGAATTCATTAGGAGAATAGCACAGAGTGATTTTAAAGATAAGTTAATTCTCAAAGGGGGATTCTTATTGTACTCCATTAGTGGATTTACAACAAGACCAACTGTTGACGCTGACTATTTATTAAAGAATTATACGAATGAAGAAGAATCAATAGAGATTATGGTTAGAGCTATACTTGAAGAAAAGACAGATAATGAAGTTGTCACAATTGATATTAGAAACATTGAAAAGATTAGTGAGTTTAAAGAACATCATGGATTACGAGTTAACTTAGTTGGAATGATAGGAAAAACACGGACTCCTTTTAGCATAGATATTGGTATTGGTGATATTATTATACCTTCTGCAGTTGAAAGAACACTTCCTGTATTGCTGGAGGATTTTAATCATCCGACAATAATGACATATTCCCTGGAATCAACCGTTTCTGAGAAGTTTGATGCGATTGTGAATTTAATGGAAGCAACGGGAAGAATGAAAGATTTTTATGACATTTATTATCTCGCCAATTCTTTTGAATTTGAAGGTGTAAAACTTCAACATGCTGTTAAAGCTACTTTGTCAACAAGAGGAACTTCATATAGAAAAGATTCCGTAACAGTAATTAAAAGACTAATAGAAGATACTGATATTAATAATCGATGGAAGAATTTTTGTAAAAAAATTTTGAAATATGAATTGGATTTTGATAGTGTTATTGGGTTATTGGTAGAATTCATAGATCCACCTTTTCAGGCACTAATAGAAGGAGAAGAGTTTTCTAGTATTTGGAATCCTGATAAAAGAAAGTATCAGTAGTCATATAAAATGAGCGTTTTGCTAGGTTGTCAGAATACATCGATAAAAAAGAACTTAAAGACGGAAAAACACAGATAAATCCGTTTGAAAGTTCTTTTTATTTGTGGTAAAATAAAAGGATGAATAGAAGGAAAAATTATAATTTTTCAGTTTGAAAGTTCGGGTGATGAAATGTTGATTGATAAAATAAGAGAAACTATGGGTGATAGAGCATACATATCGACAAAAGAGTTATTGGATATGGGTATAGCAAAGTCGTCCATAAGCAGGCTTGCATCAGAAGGTAAACTGATTCGAGTATCTAGAGGACTGTTTAGCATTGAAGATGATTTTATTGATGAGATGTATGTTTTGCATAACAGATACAAATCGGCAGTTTTTTCTCATGAGAGTGCGTTGTACCTTCATGGATTAACAGATAGAAATCCGGAAATTCATGTGATGACAGTAGGTAGAAATTTTAAAGCACCTTTTCGGAAGGAATACAGAGTGCAATTCAAATATGTTGATAAAGCTGTATTAGCCTTGGGAATGGAATATAAAATGTCGGACCTGGGGAATGAAATCCCGGTTTATGATGTTGAGCGTACAATTTGTGACATTATAAAAAGCGACACAAAAATGGATTCTTATGTTGTGAATTCAGCTATAAGACAGTATGTAAAGAAGGGCAAATTGTCAAAATTGATGATTTATGCTTCGAAAATGGGCATTGAGAAAAAAGTGAGAAAGAAACTGGAGGTACTGATATGAATGATGAATCCTTAAGGGCGAAAATTAGGAACCTCTCAAAAGATAAGAATATACCACCTCATCTTCTTATGCAAAATTATTTTCTTGAAAGGTTGTTATTCAGAATATCAGTGAGTCAGTATAATGATAATATCATATTGAAGGGTGGTCTCTTAATAGCAGCTTTAATAGGGATTAATAAAAGAACGACGATGGATATGGATACAGCTATTAAGTCTTATCCGGTTCAAGAAGAAAAAATTGTAGATATGATTAATGCATTATTGATAATAGAAGCCGAAGATGACATTAAGTTTGATTTTATTGATATTAAAGAGATTAGGCAGCAAGATGACTATTTTGGTTATAGAGTAAGAATAGTAGCACATTTTGGTAGGATTAATCAAAATCTAAGTATTGATATTTCTACAGGAGATGTCATCACACCAGAACAAATAACCTATAGTTACAAGGGTCTGATTGATGATGAAATCATCCCGATAAAAACTTATAATATTGAGTCGATCATAGCAGAAAAAACAGAGACAATAATTAGTAGAGGTACACTTAGTACGAGAATGCGTGACTTTTATGATGTATTCATGTTATGGAAGTTAAAGAAGGATGAAGTAAATAATGAAGTTTTAAAGAATGCTATAATAAACACTTTCAAAAATAGAGGAACTTTTGACTTGTTTGAAATGAGGTTCAAAATCATTGGTCAGATTCAGTCGTCCAATCAAATGAGAGAATTATGGAAGAAGTATTTATCTAAAAACAGTTATGTGGACAGGATTTCATTTGATGATGTCTTGATGGCAATATTAGAACTTATAGAAATATTTCAGTAGCTCGATAGAATGGGTTTTACATTTAAAGCTCAAAGTGCCTGTTTTGCGGGGAAAGGGAATAAAGCAAATGGGCATTTCATTTTAATGGCTAGAAATCAGGGATAGTTCTTGAAAAAGGTGAGTGAGAGGAGTAAAATATAAGATGTAAGTAAAATTAGGATACTAATGGATTGAAGGGGTTTGATATTATTAGTATTGGGGGTAACAAAATGGATGCAGAAAGTGGATATGACGAATTAATGAATAGATAGATGCAGGTGTCGTGGGACAGCTGTATTTT
>CAZFYP010000023.1:20942-22584 GCA_964523535.1 uncultured Clostridia bacterium | reverse complement strand
GTCGCTCGATAGTGGGTCCTGCCTTCCCCCTTTCAAGCGGAAGGTTGCTCACACCATAGATACTTGATGATATACAGACGCTGCAGTTAAAGGGGCATCCCCTGGAACTTTCATAATACACATATTTGTTTTGAAAAGTTTCTCCTTCTTCATAAGGGTATTCAAGTATAGACATGTCTTCTATTGAACAAAAATTCTCATTTTCAACTACAATCCCTTTTCTTCTATATGAAAGGCCCTTGAGATCGTCAATATTTTCCCCCATGGACAAACTCTTGAAGAATTCACGAACCGTAAGTTCTCCCTCCCCTTTTATCACATAGTCTATGAATTCATTGTCATTCATCAGCTCTTCGGATTCAAAGGTGACTTCAGGTCCTCCCAAAAGAATTTTAATGTTCTCATTTCCCTTTTTCAGGGATTCAGCTATTGATAGGATTTCATTTATGTTCCATATATATGAAGAAAAGCATACAATGTCCGCTTTTGTTTCCAGGATTTCCCAAAGTATATAGTCTTCCTTCTGGTTAATTGTAAATTCCAAATATTCCGATTCTATTCCTTCTATATCACTTATTCTATTGTTCAAATATCTTATAGCAAGATTCACATGTGAATACTTGCTGTTTAACGCTACAAACAATACTTTCATCTTCATTTAATTCTCCAGCCTGTAACAGCCAAATTTAGTATTGACTATTATGGTTTTGCCTTCCCAGTTTTTTATGTTTTTTACAATCCTGCATTTTCCGAAATTACTGTGCTCTACAATGGTGTTTTCCTTTTCATTGTAAAGCTTGTTCTCAACCTGCTTGTAAGCCATGGTATTTATGCGGCCTTTCCTTATATTAATCAGATAGTCAAGAATCCCTTTTACGAATATTACAACCTTTTCATTTTCATCTGAATAACCGAATTCATTTCCTGCAATTTTGCTTTTGAAGCTTTCCAAAAGCGCATATCTTTCAAAATCACCAACAATAGCCTTACCCAGAAGTTCTACTCTTTTCTTCTCAAAAGATATAATATCTTCCTTGTTCTTATTTGCAAAGCTTTCCTTGAACGAAAACTTTATTAACATGTTCTTTGCTTCCTCACTGATTTCATCAAATGTATTCAACGTCTGGCTTGACTTTATCATATAAGAAAATAATAAAAACTCCGACAGGCTGCCTATGGGAATCTTGAAATATTCACAATATCTTTCAAGCTCCCTGTCTATATCTTCAATTTGTTCATTTGCATAGGCCATTGAAGTTAATGCAAACATATGAAGTTTCCTGCTGTTCTGCCTACCTGTAGAATAATATTTAAAAAGCTTCAATTCATCAGCAAGCCTTTCATAGTTTATTTCAACTCCTGAATCATCATTATATCTCATGGACTTCATGAAAATAATGAAGTAGTTCAAATAATCGTTGTTGATTATATATTCTCCCTTACCCTCTGTCAACTCAGGATATGACTTTCCTCTTTGTTCAACAAGATATTTCAGTAGATTATTGTATAGACCTTCCATAGTTGTCTCCTTATTATAGGCTGCATTTTCACATTCTTAATGCTGGAACAAAAAAATATAGCCGACATGCATCAGCTATATTATATATACTTTTTTACTGGTTATCAAACTCTTCTTTAAAAC
>CAZFYP010000023.1:0-20842 GCA_964523535.1 uncultured Clostridia bacterium | reverse complement strand
GCATCAGCTATATTATATATACTTTTTTACTGGTTATCAAACTCTTCTTTAAAACTTGTTGCATAATTTAACAATACCATAGAATAATCACTAACTGCAGGGTCAGCATACTTGCTTCTTGAAGCCATATATTTGTCTAGTCCACCTTGTCCTCTGTTATAGGCAGTCAATGTCATATGCAGGTCCCTGTCATAAAATTCATAAAGATATTTGAACTGCGTCATAAACAACTTTATGTTGTACTCCGGTTCAAACAGCTTGTCGGGATCATATTCTATTCCCATATTCCTTGCCACAGGTTCTGCCGTGTTTGCCATAAGCTGTCCAAGTCCTCTTTCTCCAAGGCTACCTACACAGTATGTGTTAAATTCACTTTCCAGTCTCATCAGTCCCAAAATTACAAATGGATCCAATCCAACTTCATCACATTCTGCCACCATAAGGTCTATGGCATCTTCTTCAAGTCCTGTCAATTCAATTGCATATTCCTTAAAATTTTTCTTTTCTGCTGCTTCCACATGGTCCTTAATCGAAACATAGTCTATACTTCTTTTATAAACATTGGATAGATTAATTGGTACAGGCTCTTCATCCACAGCGTCATCCGCTACTTCCGATATTACGGGTTCAGAAATGGCTGTCGTAGACGTTCCAGTCTGACATGCAATCAGTACAAAAGCACAAACCAACAGTACTGATACAATCTTAATCTTGTTCTTCATAAATAGTTTTTCCTCTTTCTCAATCACCGGCAATTAACACCGGCAAAATTTAATGTAGACATAAGTATGTCAAAATCCATGCCTATTAAGCATGGATTAGAGGTATTATATTTTACAAAAAATGATTTGTCAACTGCTTTTATACTATTTCCAAGGCTTTAAAGGCCCTATGCCTTACAACTACATTCTTTCAGGAGTTTCAATTCCCAAGAGCTGAAGACCGTTTCTGATGGCTGTGTTAACAGCATATGTAAGCAATATTCTGCTTTTTGTAAGTTCCTTGTCATCTGTAAGTATCTGGCTTTCATGATAGAATCTATTGAATTTTTGTGCCAGTTCAACTATGAATCTTGTTATATAGAAAGGTTCTTCCTTGTACATTGAACTCTCTACAATATCAGAAAAACCTTCAAGCGTTTTCAATATCTCGAATTCCTTATCTCCTGTTATGAGACTGAAATCAATATCTGTATCAAGCTCTTCCTGATATTTTCTAAGAATGCTACATGTTCTTGCATATGTATACTGAACATAAGGACCAGTCTCACCTTCGAAGCTAAGAGTTTTCTCCCATGAGAATGTATAATCCTTGATTCTGTTGTTGTATAATTCCTGGAACAATACAGCTCCTATTCCAACTTTTCTTGCTATCTCTTCCTTGTCTTCAAGGTTTGGATTCCTGTCGTTTATTATTTCAAGAGTCTTTTCAACAGCCTTGTTGAGAACATCTTCAAGAAATACCACCCTTCCCTTTCTTGTAGACAAGGTTCCCTCTTCAAGACTAACCATTCCGAATGGTACGTGTATACAATCCTTTGCCCACTCATATCCCATCAACTCAACAATCTTTATCCACTGCTGGAAGTGTAGGTTCTGTTGAGAACCCACTACATATATATTTTTATAGAAATCATATGTTTCCTTTCTATAAATGGATGCTGCTATATCTCTTGTTATATACAGTGTCGAACCGTCACTTTTCTTTATTAGAGGAGAAGGCATGTTGAATTCTTCAAGGTCTACAATCTGTGCTCCCTGTGATTCAACAAGTAGATTCTTCTCTTCAAGTTCCTTGATGACCCTTGGCATCTTGTCCGAGTAGAAGCTTTCTCCGGCAAAGGAATCAAATTCTACGTTCAGCATTCCATAAACTCTGTTGAACTCGGTAAGACTTACATCCTTGATCCATTGCCACAATTCAAGAGCTTCTTCGTTTCCATTTTCAAGTTCCTTGAACCAGTATCTTGCTTGGTCCTTATATTCTTCATTTTCTTCTGCCTCTGCATTGAACTTGATATAAAGCTTCAACAATTCAGGAATTGGATTGGCTTCTATTGCTTCCTTGTCTCCCCACTTCTTATAAGCTGAAATCAGCATTCCAAACTGAGTACCGTAGTCTCCAAGGTGGTTTATGGCTACAACATCAAATCCCATGAATCTGTAAATCTTGTTGATTGCATTTCCTATTACAGTAGTTCTTATATGTCCAATATGGAAAGGCTTTGCAATATTAGGCGATGAAAACTCAACTACTACCTTTCTTCCATGCCCAATATCCTTACTTCCATATTTTTCCTTCTTTTCATATACTTCCTTCAACAAAGACTCTGCAAAGAATTTCTTGTTTACAAAAAAGTTTACATATGGACCCGTATTTACCGCTTTTTCAAAGTAATCACCTGTTGTGATATTATTGCTGATTTCTTCAGAAATCATATTTGGTGACTTTCTCATGATCTTTGCAAATTTGAAACATGGAATGGCATAGTCTCCCATTTCAGAATTTGGTGGAACTTCAACCATTTCAATCAATTCATCGACTGATACGCCCTCAACTTGCTGTCCAAAGAGCTCAGCAGCTTTAACTTTATAATCTATCATTAAAATCCTCCGTATCTAACTTATTATATGAGATTAGCACAAGGTCCAACCTGTGTCAACTCAATCACTGAAATAATCTTCAGTATCAAACACTTTTATTCCATTTTTCCTCAAGAGCTCCGCTGCTACACCTTCACCTTCTATGAGCTTGCCGCTGAAGCTGCCGTCATAAATCCGTCTGCATCCACAGGAAGGACTTCTGGGCTGCAAAAGTATGGCGTCTTCCTTAAGAAGCCTTGCAAGCTTCAAGGTTTCTTCCGCTCCCTTAAGAAACTCATTCGTATGGTCAACACCATCCTTGTTCATAACTCTTCTTTTACCATCTATTATTCTTATTTCACAAGGAACCCTTGGAGTTTCAAGTCCTCCAAGCTGTTCAGGACAAACAGGCACTAAATTTTCCTTTCCAAGAAGTTCAATGACTCTTTCATCCCTGTTGTTACCTCCACTGTATTTACAGTTAAGTCCCAAAAGACATGCGCTTACAAGCATATTTCCACCCTGCATGCTAACTGCATGCTTTCCTTTCTTCAAATTGTAATCAAATAGTATTTCTATCAAAGATTAATATCTTATAAATCAATTTTTAAGTGTTACGACAGTCACTCCACTACCACCTTCTCCAAACTCTCCCAGTCTGTGCTTTTTCACAAGTCTGTGGGTTCTAAGGAGTTCCGTAATCCCCTTCCTAAGAACACCGGTTCCCTTTCCGTGGATTAATTGAACTTCCTTGAGGCCGGACAGATATGCATCATCAAGATACTTGTCTATTTCTAGAAAAGCTTCTTCTAGATTCATACCTCTAAGGTCTATGGAAGTCTTTATGTTTTTGGACTTCAGTGTATACATCTTGTTCTTTGCCTTCTTGGTAGATTTTTCCTCGTCGGATTCCGTCTTAACAAGTGTATTAAGAGGCACACTCAGCTTTATGATACCTGCCTGAACCATAACCTTTCCGTCATCAGTGGGTTTTGTCAATACATATCCCTTCTGGTTGAGAGACTTGATAAAAACAAAGTCACCCTTCTTGATAGGCTTGCCGTCGCCGGTAGCTTCGAGTATATATTCAGTCCTCGACAATTCCTTTATCTTCTTATTCAATCCAGTCTTTATATTATTTACATCTTTTCTGGATTCCTTATCTATGATTTTGTTGTATTTCTCGATTCTGGAGATCATCTCTCCAGTATCTTTCTTTACATTCTCAAGAATACCCTTGGCCTCTGCCTTGGCTTCATCAACAATTCTTTCTTTTCTCTTCTTAATCTTTTCCTCTTCTACTTTCAGCTTTTCACTTAAATTCTTCTGCTCTTTCTTAAGCCTTAGAATTTCTTCCTTAGTAGACTCAATCTCTTTTCTGTCTCTTTCAATCTGAATAAGAGCATCTTCAAACTGCACATCATTCTTTTCTATGGAATTCCTTGCATCATCTATGATGTATTCACCAAGTCCAAGCTTTTTGGATATCTCAAATGCATTTGATTTTCCAGGAACACCTATGAGAACTTTATAGGTTGGACTGAGAGTCTCTACATTAAATTCAACACTTCCGTTTATTACCCCCTCTCTCGTAAGGGCATATATCTTAAGTTCACTATAGTGGGTTGTTGCAGCAGTGACAACATTCCTGCCGTGTAACTCCTCAAGAATAGACCTAGCAAGGGCAGCTCCTTCTACAGGATCCGTACCTGCTCCAACTTCATCAAGTAATACAAGTGAATTGTCTTCTATTTCATTGAATATTTCAACTATATTCGTCATATGGGAAGAAAAGGTAGACAAACTCTGCTCTATACTCTGTTCGTCTCCTATATCGGCAAAGACATTGTTGAATACTCCAATCTGGGAGCCGCTTTTAGCAGGTATATGAAGACCGAACTGGGCCATTAATGTAAACAAGCCAATAGTCTTCAGACAGACAGTCTTTCCTCCTGTATTTGGACCTGTAATTATTAAAGTTCTAAATTCATTACCCAGCCAAACATCCGTAGGTACAACCTCGCTTTTGGGTATAAGGGGATGTCTTCCCTTCTTGATATTTATATATCCCTTGTCATTCAACTCCGGTTCAAAACAATTGAAGTGAAGTGAAAGCTTAGACTTTGCAAATATGAAGTCAAGCTCCCCCAGAAGAATTTCATTTGACTTTATTTCTTCACTTACAGCAGCCACCAAATCTGTAAGTTCGGCAAGAATTCTCTCAATTTCCTTCTTTTCATCAATCATCAGTGTACTCAATTCATTGTTGAGTTCAACTATTGCCATTGGTTCTATGAAAAGAGTGGCTCCAGTGGAAGACTGGTCATGTATGAGACCTTTCACCTGATGCCTGTATTCCTGCTTCACCGGTACAACATGCCTGTCGTTTCTTATTGTAACTATGGCATCTTGAAGATATTTCTTGGCTGACAATGTCGACACAATATTGCTCAACCTGTTCCTAATTACATTATTCTTGTTTACTATGCTTTTCCTTATGGACTTGAGGTTTGAGCTTGCATTGTCAGATATTTCTTCTTCACTTATTATTGCATTGGTTATTGATTCCTCCACAAGCCTGTTGGGTATAAGGCTTTCAGCCATATTGGATAGAATACTTATACTTCCCCCATCCTTTGTTCCGGTACTTGATTTGATATAGTTTCTAATGACTCTCGAAGCTCTTAGTGAATGTCCCACTTTCAATAGCATGGCTGCAGACAAGACACCACCAAGTTCCGCCCTTTTAATATAGTCTCTTACACTGGCCACTCCATGAAAGGGAGGATTCCCCTTTTCCATAATAAGACTTATACCCTCTGTAGTCTCCTTCTGCTTTATTCTTATTTCATTTATATCGCAAATAACCTGACTCTTTTTCAGATATTCCCTTCCCAGGTCAGTTTCCGCTTTTATTTCAAGTATTTCCAGAATCTTATCAAATTCAAGAACCTTAATGGTCTTTTCTTTCATATTACCTCTCTTAAAGTATTTCCTTGTAATAATACCCTCTTGTTATCTCACCTTTGTTCATATCCGCAATACCGTATTTTACACTGTCAATAACCTTGTTTATGTCAACTGATCCATCATAATCCATTCTTGCATAGTCAGAACCCGTTTTCTTCACTTCATACATCCTGTCAGCCATATACAGGTGAATAGGATTGTATACTGTGGTTATTCCCCTGTTTCTGGACATTGAAATATTGTATCCCTTCCTGTCCTTTAGTAAATATCTGTCATACAAATCGCAGTTGCTGCAATCAGAAGTGTCGGTACAGTTTTTCATATATGCAAAGGGACAGTTGCGAATGGTCATAAGAGGAAGATTGGAATAAACGATGCATTCTGTCTTCATATCGGTTTTTTTGTTTATTTCATTAATGTCATCAAGGCTTGATTCAATAGAATGAGTAAAACATTCCACTCCTTCACCCTTAAGAAAATCAGCAGAATATTCATTCATGATGTTCATTTCAAAATCACATGAAATATTCTTCTCCCCAAGCCTCTTGGCAAATTCCAAACCGTCAACATTGTCAACCTGTATTCCAACTATATGGTCCTTGTACTTTCTGTAGATTCTTTCTGCTTCAACATAATCGTAAGTTTTGGCTACATTCCTAAAGGACAATACTATTTCCACATCATAATTCATATCACTGATACAATCTATCATGTCCCCTGTTATGAAATAATAGGGTATATACACCAGGTCTATGTCATTGAAGTTAATATCCATATAGTTCTCTATGCTGTTCAAGTTCAGAGAATATCTTATATCATCGCCTCTTTCAAAAACTTTCCTTTCTTCTATTTCTATGGGGACCTCTTTTTTATCATGTTGGAGTATTTTTCCTTCAAGGGATTCTATAGCTTCCCTTCTCAGGGTATTCAATACACTTTTGCTGACAAATACCTGACCTTCAATGTCAACACTGACATCCCTTGTTTTAAAGACTGTTCCTCCTAATTTCGAGAGCTGCTTTATCACCGATTCAGGTTCAGCAGGGGCATTCCTGGCCCCTTCCACCTTGTCGGCACTGTATACTTCAGTCTTGTATTCACCTGAAGCAGCTCTAAGAAATATCCTCTCACCCTGTCTTATCTTCACATCAAAATCAAGGGACCGTAAATAATATATATCATCGTTTTTTATTTTAATTCCAACCTCATCCGAAAGCTTTTTGTTGAAAGTCTTATATATAACATCTCCCACTTCCATCTTCTGCTTGGCCTTGATATATACAAATTCTCCGGCTTTGGCATCCTTAATACTTGTACCTTTCTGCACCAGGCGTTCTATTATGAAGCCCTTGTTATTTTCATTCCTGCCGTAAGTTATTCCATCACCAACAGTAATATCATCTACAAGCTCTACTCCCGCACTGTAGCCATTCATCTTCTTGACAGTTCCCAAGAAAGATCCTGTATTTTTAGGCGAATGGTATGCCATCAGGTCCTTGCCAAAATCCCCAAAAAGAAGTCCTTTGGTAAATCCTCTGCTGAAAGTATTTTCAGCCTGATTCTTTATATTTTCATCATATATACCGTCTAGAAGCTGTCTGTAGTAGGTAACCACCCTGTCCACATATTCAGGCTTTCTCATTCTTCCTTCAATCTTTAAAGTATCTATGCCTATATCTGCCAGCTTCTGAATTTTTGCTCCAATATTGAATTCCTTGAGACTCAATGGATAAACGGGTTTTTCGTTTACCTTATATCCTGTTTCCCTGTCTATAATGTCAAAGGAAAGTCTGCATGTCTGGGCACATCTTCCCCTATTACCGCTCCTACCCCCAAAATAGGAACTTATATAGCACTGTCCAGAATATGAACAGCACAGGGCTCCATGAATAAACACTTCCAGGGATTTTTCGGATTTTTCCTTGATCAGCTTCAATCTTTCAAAAGTTGTTTCCCTGGCCAGTATGTTTCTCTTTATATTATATTTTTCCAATAGCCTTATGCCGTAATAGTCGCATATGGCCATCTGGGTGCTGCCGTGTAACTTAAGCCCCGGTACATATTTGTCTATGAGGACCATGAGTCCCCAATCCTGTACAATAACAGCATCCACATTTATAGAATTTAGATAATTTGCATATTCAAGTACTTCTGTCACTTCCTTTTCCTTTATTAGGGTGTTCAAAGTAACATAGACATTCACTCCTGCAAGATGAGCATATCTAACCATTTCCTCCATATCATCATCTGTGAAATTATCCGCAAAATTTCTCGCATTAAAAATTTTGCCCCCCAGATATACAGCATCCGCCCCTGCCTTTACAGCAGCATAAAAGGATTCACTGCTACCTGCAGGCGCCAGCAATTCGTGTTTATTCATTTTATTCTCCATTTTAATAATTAGAGTTTCCGACCGATTAATAAAAATAAACTGATGGTTTCATCAGTTTATTCGTCCTTTATATCCAATGAATCCAATAGTTTGGACACATCCGGTACATACCGTCCAGTTTCATTCTGTATCAACAAGGAATCACTAGATTCCGTTGATTCACTTGAATCAATTACTTCATTTATGTCTGCTTCTTCCTTTTCTTCCAATATGAGAGGCATTTGAATTTCCTGAGCTTCTTCAGGTTCTTCTCTGATCATAAACAAATCTTCAGACAGCTTTTTGAATTTTTCATCAAGTTCCTTGTTCATTTCATTCATGAAAGAAAGTTCCTCTTCCTTTTCCTTGAGCATATTCTCATATTCTGTCAACTTGCTGGCCAATATATCGAATTCACTGTTTTTCTGGATGAGTTCCTGAAGCAGCTTGTCCTTTTCTTCTACCGACCTGTCTAGATCAAGTACAAGATTGCTCTTTTCCTCTTTTAATTTCTTGATTTCTACCGGATTACTGGCTGAGGCTTCCACCTTTTTCGCCTTTTCCAACTGGTCCAATATCTTGAAATATTTGTCCGCTATTATAAAAGTTGTAAATGCCAAAGAAGAAAAGCTGTCAAATTTCTTGTCTGTAGACTTGAACTGATGGATTTTCGAATTGATCATTTCCTCGATTTTTTGAATGTATTCCTGATTTTCATTTGTCTGTACCTTGTACTTCTTTCCAGCTATTTTAATTTCAACACTATTGTACCCCTGCATAGCATCTCCTCATTAAATTGATTTATTGTTTATTCTGTATATATTTTCTCACAATTGGCAATAAAGGTCAAACAGAAAGTGTAAAAATAGCCTATTTTTACAAATACAGACTATATTTTTATTGAAGCCGCCCTTGATATGTTGTATAATATTTTGAATATTTTTTAAGAAAGGACGTTATAAAAAATGAAAATGGGAATTGTAGGTCTTCCAAACGTTGGAAAAAGTACCTTGTTTAATGCAATAACATCAGCAGGAGCAGAATCGGCAAACTATCCATTCTGTACAATAGAACCTAATATTGGAGTAGTCTCAGTACCGGATGAAAGACTTGATTTTCTTGCCAATGCCAATAACTCAAAAAAAGTAATACATACAGCAATAGAATTTTACGATATAGCTGGACTTGTAAAAGGTGCAAGCAAGGGTGAAGGTCTTGGAAACAAATTCCTTTCACATATTAGAGAAGTGGCAGCCATAGTACATGTTGTGAGATGCTTTGAAGACGACAACATCACTCATGTAGAAGGAAATATAGATCCAATAAGAGATATTGAAATAATTGACCTGGAACTTATATTGTCAGACCTTGAATTGCTGTCAAGGAGACAGGAAAGACTAACCAAAAGCCTTAAGGGGGATAAATCCCTTGCAAGTGAACTCAACCTTGTAACAAGAATCATCGAAAATCTCGAAAACGAGCAGCCTGTTAGAAAAATGCAATTTACTGAAGAGGAAGAAAAAATCGTTAGACTTTTAAGCCTCATCACATACAAGCCTGTACTCTATGCGGCAAACATAGATGAAAACCATGTGGATACTATGGAATCAAATCCCCATGTTCTCAAACTCAGAGAATATGCTGCAGCTGAAAACTCTGAAGTAATAACACTTTGTGGAAAAATCGAAGCGGAAATATCAGAGCTTGATGAAGATGAAAAACAGGAATTCCTGGTAGATATGGGACTTGAAGAATCAGGACTTGACAAGCTTATAAGAGCAAGCTACAAGCTTCTTGGTCTTATTTCATTCCTTACTTCCGGACCACAGGAAACAAGGGCATGGACTATAAAACGCGGAACCAAGGCACCTCAGGCAGCAGGTAAAATCCACTCCGACATTGAAAGAGGTTTCATCCGTGCAGAAGTAGTTGGATTTGGCGATCTTAGAGAAATCGGAACCATGCAGGCCGTCAAGGAAAAGGGAATGCTCAGACTTGAGGGTAAGGAATATGTGGTTTCAGATGGAGATGTCATACTTTTCAGATTCAATGTTTAAAATTGTTTGATTACATGATAAACTTAATATCAAAGATAAAAATCCACCATGATATGGTGGATTTTTTTACAGCATGATAAAATCAAAACAAATGGAATATTAATCCTTGAAATTTTATTATGCAGGAAATTATAAGGTGGTGAATGCCATGGAATACAATTTAAGTGCCATACAAAAAACTCTTGATGATATAACGAAAGCCATAAAAAGTGTAATCAACGTTGATGTAACAATTGCAGACAGCAATCTTACAAGAATTACTGCATCAGGAAGTACAATTACTGGAATTGGAGAGCAAATATCAAAGAACTGTGTGTTTTCCAAAGCCCTGGAATCAATGGAAAGCTTTATCATAGAAAATCCTCGTGAAAATATCAGATGCAAGGACTGCGAGCAAAAAAACGAATGTAGTGAATTCGCCCAGGTAAGCTGTCCCATAATAGTAGCGGGCCAGGCAGCCGGCGTCATTGGGCTAATTGCCTTCAACGAAGACCAGAAGAAAAGAATTGTTGAAAATGAAATAAACCTTCTTGACTTTTTGAAAAAAATGTCCAGTCTCATAGCCGCCAAACTTATTGAACATGAAAGCACCATAAAAATCAAAAAACTTGCAAACGAACTTGATACAACTATGGACCTTATAGATGTAGGTGTAATCTATACCGACGGAAACGGAAAGATAGAAAGAAGCAACAAGGCTGCCCGAGGATATTTCAACAATGAAAACATCTCGAGGGGAACTTCAATAGATACCATCATATCTCTGCCCTCTCTTGGAATAACTGAAACAGTTAAGAACAAGAGCTTCAATTATACTGAAAAGGACAGAAAGTTCCACGGATTCTATTCCATACATCCAATCATCTACGACAATGAAACGAAAGGATATGTATTTACAATAACAGAGCTTGAAGAAATCATAAGTGTATTAAGCAACATTGCAGGCAACTCAAGAGAAATCACCTTTGACAACATTATTGGAGAAAACCAGGAAATATTAACCGTCATAAACCATGCCAAACAATTCGCCAAAGGAAACTCTTCTGTTCTCATACAGGGAGAAAGCGGCACCGGAAAGGAACTTTTTGCCAGGGCCATTCACAATGAAAGTCCCAGAAGTGATTTCCCTTTCATAGCCGTAAACTGTTCTGCGCTTCCAGAAAATCTTATAGAAAGTGAACTTTTTGGATATGAAGAAGGCTCTTTTACGGGAGCTAAAAAGGGAGGAAATCCAGGCAAGTTTGAACTTGCAGGAAAAGGAACCATCTTTCTTGATGAGATTGGAGATATGCCTCTACATCTACAGTCAAAACTGTTGAGGGTCCTTCAAGAAAAATCCTTTACTAGGGTAGGAGGAAACAAGCCAAGTTCTATGGATGCAAGGGTCATATCGGCAACAAACAGAAATCTTGAAACCATGGTTGAAGAAAGTGAATTCAGAGAAGACCTGTATTTCAGACTCAATGTCATCCCTATACACATACCTCCTTTGAGGGAAAGAAAAGATGACATAATGATATTATCAAATATATTCCTCCGAAAATATAGTAGCCAGTTCAACAAGGATGTAAGGTATTTCGAAGACAGTCTTGTGGACTTTCTCTCAGAATACAAGTGGCCGGGAAATATCAGAGAACTGGAAAATACTATAGAATATCTTGTCAACATCACTGAAGGTGACCTTTGCCGCAAGTCAAATCTTCCAATCAGATTCAAGAAACACTTTGCACAATCCTCCAACATTGATGCAATCAATGAATCTGAAGAAATACAGACTATAATGACTATAGATAACCTTGAAAAACGTGAAATACAAAAGGCACTGATTGTCTATGGAAGAAACAGCTCGGGAATAGACCAGGCTTGTCAAGCTTTAGGAATAGGACGAGCCACTCTCTATAGAAAAATCAAGAAATATAATATTTAAGGAATCTTGTATCAAAATGATATTTCGTATCGTTTTGATACAAGATTTTTTCTTTTTAGTATCATTTTGATATAATTTTATTTTTTGAATATAGGAATCATTGAAATTCCAACATTTGATATCGTCTATAATGTTGGCATGGTATTTGCTTTGTATTTATGTATAAAACTCAAAGGAGCGAATATATTGAATACAATGAAAACAAAAAATATGGATAATATATTAAAGTTATTAAGAAATGATGTAAAACCTGCTGTAGGGTGTACTGAACCGGTAGCCATTGCACTAGCTGCAGCTGCTGCCAAATCTGTAATCACAGGAGATATTGATCAAGTAAGTGTGAAAATAAGTCCAAATATCTATAAAAACGGTATGAACGTTGGTATCCCTGGAATAGACATAACAGGCCTTGATGTCGGTGCAGCCCTGGGTGCAGTAATTGGAAGTCATGAAAAGGGTCTTCAGATTCTTGGCCATGTAAGCGACCAGGAAAGAAATAATGCCATATCACTTCTGGAAAGCAATAAAGTAAAGGTAAGTCTTCTTGACACAGATGAAAATATATATCTTGAAGCTTCGGTTACAAGTGGAAAAGATATCTCAAAAGCAATAATCATAAAAAAACATGACAATCTTGTATCAATAACAAAAAACGATATTGAAATCTTTTCGAAAAATGATGATTCATCCACTAAGGTTTCCGCAGATTCCATGCCAGATGATGATTTCTTCAACACTCCCATCAGAGATCTTGTAGCATCAATAGAAATGCTGGATTTCAATGATATAGCCTTCATGCTTGACGGCCTTGAAATGAACATGCATGCAGCTGAAACAGGACTGTCGGGAAACCTTGGAATAGGAGTTGGCTGTGCAATCAAAAAAGCAATTGACGATGGTCTGCTGACAGAAGATTTCCCCAATACTGCAATGATGCTGACAGCAGCTGCTTCCGATGCAAGGATGTCAGGAATGGCTATCCCTGTAATGAGTTCAAATGGAAGTGGAAATCACGGACTAACTGCTATACTTCCAATTGCCGCATACAAGGAATATCATGAAGAAAGCGACGAAAGAGTTGCAAAGGCACTTGCCATTAGTCATGTAGTTACAGGATACATAAAGCATTATGTTGGCCGTCTCACTCCACTATGCGGATGCTCAATAGCAGCTTCAACAGGTGCAACATGCGGAATCGTATGGCTCATGGGTGGTAGTGTGGAACAGCTTGAAAATGCAATCAAGAATATGATCGCCAACCAAGCAGGAGTTGTTTGTGACGGAGCAAAACCGGGATGTGCATTAAAACTTGGAACTGCAGCAGCTTCAGCAGTACAGTCGGCAATCTATGCACTGTATAATCATTATGCACACGACAACAATGGTATAGTAACAGGAACTGCAGAAGAATCAATCAAGAATCTTGGTGTACTGAGTAAAAAAGGTTTGTCTAATGTTGACAAAACCATAATTGAAATAATGGAAAATCACAGATGCTGATAACATAGTTTCTCCTCCCAGTAAAAACTATGAATTGAGCAATTAAAAAAATGACTATCGGAATATCCGGCAGTCATTTTTGATTTATTTTTTGTATTTCCACTCAGGTTTTCTCTTGTTCAAGAATGCATCCACACCCTCCTGGGCATCTTCAGTAGTGCACAAGGCAGCAAAATGATTGTTTGTCAGTTCCATTGCACTTCTATAGTCAAGATCCTCCATTTTGTAGAAGGACTCCTTGCCAAGCTTCATGGCATGGGGACTCTTGTCTGCAAGCTTCTTAGCAAATGAATATGTTTCCTCTTCAAGCTTATCAGTAGGCACAACCTTGTTTACAAGACCAATTCTTTCAGCTTCAACAGCATTTATCATATCACCAGTCATTATAAGTTCCAGAGTTTTCTTTCTGCCCAGACTCTTTAAAAGTGGCACTGCAGGACCCATACAGAAAAGGCCTACATTTACTGCAGTTGCTCCAAATCTTGCATTATCAGCAGCAATGGCAAGGTCACATGCTGCAACGAGACCAATTCCATTGGCAACAGCTATGCTCTTCACAGATGCAATGACGGGCTTGCCCATTTCCGCTATAGTCATATTCATGTTTTCCATATATCTTATCCATTGGATATAGTCATCGAAAGGCTTGCCGTCTACATAATCAACTTCTATTCCCGTACAGAAATTCTTTCCATTGGCATCAATTACAACTACATTGACATCATCATCCCTGTCCAGCTCCTTTAAGCCTTCATTGAGCTCTATGGCCAGAGGTATGTTGAAAGTATTGTTGTTCTCAGGTCTGTTCAATGTTACATATCCTATCTTGTCCTTCTTGGACAAAATCACACTTGTATATTCCATTAATTCCTCCATTAAACGCTAGTGCGTATATTTTATAGCTGATTTCTTGTTGATTTAAATACATAATTAATTATAAAACTGAAATTCAATAATTTCAATATAATTATTGTACTGCTAATTTAATATTTCAATCAACATATTCCTTGTATTGTCATTAAGTTCCTTTTCTAGTGCATCTTCCAGTATTTTTCTGTTGAAACCATTTTCCATCAGATATCTTCTTACTTTTTCTGTTTTCTCAGTTCTGCCAATGAGACTGTATGCAACCAGCCAGTTTTCAAGAGACATGGTTGGAATATTTTTGCTATCCAATACCTTCCTCCTTGACAGGATGTCGTCATCAAAGGGATATGTATATGAACCCTCATCTGTACTTATTGTAAAATTCGACATAATATCAATTTCAATTCCATCGATGTTGTATGTTTTAAAAAGCTCCGTAGTATATAAAGAAATATTCTTTTTCTCCTTCTCAACCCCCAAGTCCTCCAGAACTTCTATTGCTGCTTCTTTGTCTTCATAAGATAAGATCATATCAATGTCATTTGCCCCATCAGAAATGCCCCAGGACTTAAGCAAAAGCGATGCTCCTATTCCATATTTCACTCCCGCCTTCTCAAATCTTACAGAGAGTTTTTCAAGAACTGAATTCATAAGATAATCTTTTCTATATTTAAAAAGAACCTTTAAAGCCCTATAAGTGTTCCACCTGCTTTCTCCACCTGTTTTTTCCATATCGAAATACACTTGTCCAGGATGTTTTGCCTGAACAGGCCATGTTCCATTTTTACGTCGCTTGGAAACCAGTATGTCAAGTGCATCATCCATCCTCTCGTCATAGGGTATTCCAGCACTTGTAAAATATACAAGAGCTCTTAAAACATCATACTTCCATCTTGGTGGATAGGACAGCATAAGAAAACTCTTACTGATGATTTGACCTGTCTTGTCTGACTTGTAAAGCCTGTGCTCAAGTATGAACTCCCTTCCTAATTTTTCAATTTCAAGAAGTTCACCAAGCCTGTAGCTGTATCCCTCTTCTTCATAGATTCTTATCCCTTCAAGTACTGAAAGTGTAGAATGAAGAGAACTGTGTACAGCTCCCGAATGGTTCAACCTGCAGTTGAATCCTCCATCAGACATATGCTGTCCTATAATAAAATCCACAACAGTCTCAAGCTGATTCTCCCTTGCACCAAACCAGCACATGTAGCCAAGAGCCATTCCATTTATACATACATCACTTTTAGGTATAGACGTATGAGGATTTATACCTCCGTCTTCTTCGATATTTTCCTTTAAGATTATATTAATTGCCTTTTCAATGCCTTGAGTTTTATACATCATTAGATTTTTGAGTTCCAAAAGAGAGTAGTGGCTACTTGTCCATTTAGGTTGATAAAAACCCCTTCCCCAATGACCATTTTCATTCTGCATATCAAGAAACATCTTTCCAAAGCCTTCCCGGGATATCCTTGCCCTTAATGCTTCATCATCCATATTCAACAAATCCTTTGTAACCTGATATTCAATGGAAACATCACCGTCAAGCAACCATTTCATAGTATTCATATCACTATCCCCTTCATTTCAAATTCAATTGAATTTATCTTTACAACTATCATATATTAATTATAGCATATTTGTTTTACAATATACTTTCAAAGATACAATTCATGGTGTAGAATTACAGGTACATGACGAATCTGTCATTATATTAATTAGAATACAGGAGAAGAGCTATGGAAAACAGAAAAAAACTAAAACTTACATATGCAATAATAGTAGTAACCATAGTGGCACTTCTTGCAACACTAACTTTGGACCTGCCTATGTATACAGGACTGCTGACAGGTTTTGTATTCGCAGCTGCCATTGCTTTTCACATGGGATTCAAGCTTACTGAAATATCAAAAATGACATATGAAGGAATAAAAAAATCAATCATAGTACTATTCCTAATGTCTCTGATTGGAATGCTCATCGGAATGTGGATGGGTGGCGGAACTGTTCCTGCCATGATATATTACGGACTCATTTATCTCACAAATTCAAATATTATCCTTGCCGCATTCATCAGCTGCACTATTGTTTCATCAATTATGGGTACCGCCTTCGGTACAGTAAGTACAATAGGAACAGTTTTTATCAGTCTTGCCATAGGACTCAATATTCCTCTTGCTCCACTTACAGGTGCGATAGTTTCAGGATCTTTTTTTGGAGACAGGACATCCCCGCTGTCAGGCAGTCTGAACATGACTTCACAGCTTACACAGACAAGAGTGCTGGATAATATTAAGCATATGAACTTTACAACAATTCCAACATATGCTCTTTGCCTTTTGCTTTACTGGTTCACAGGCAGAAGCTATACTGGGAATTTTTCAGGTTCATCAGAAGTCATTTACCTTCAAAATCTCTTGAATAGCTCTTTCAACATAGATTTCATACTTCTTATATCTCCAATAATCATTCTTTTATGTGCTCTTGTTATAAAACTGCCTACCCTAAAAAGCATATCTACAGGGCTTGCTGCCAGCATAATAATATACATGACCAAGAACTCAGGTTCAGCAGTTGATGCAATGGATTTTCTAATAAATGGCTTCCATCCTGCCAATTCTGAAATATCAAAACTCATTGCAGGTGGAGGATTGATTTCCATGATTAATATTATACTATTGATACTGGCATCCTCAGGACTTATTGGAATACTTGAAGGAACAAATGTAATCGATCCCTTGATTAACAATTTTACTAAAAAAATTAAAAATGCAAGGGACCTTATTCACAAGACTTCATTGCTTTGCATCTCTATAACTACAATAACATGCAATCAATCACTTGCAATAATAATATCCGGCCATTATCTAAAAACAATATATGATGATTTCAATCTTTCACGTAACACTCTTGCTCGGACAATTTCAGATGTGGGAGTAGTAATTGTACCCCTGATACCATGGAATGTGAATGCATTGTTTGTTGTGTCCATAACAGGAGTATCAACACTTGAATATCTTCCCTATGCATTTCTATGCTATATTCCAGTTGTCATGACTTTCATTTATCCTTTTTTCATAAAAAACAGGGCAAATAAATCTGCAAAAAAAGAAAACAGCAAGAGCCTGAAATAACACTTGCTGAAAATAATCCTTTGCTATGCTTTGTAAAGAATACTGAGAGGTACATAGAACTTCACATATCTTTTGTTTTTATTGTCAATGTACTGCCCCTCTTCGTGCCTTACCATTACAGTGGCTCTTTTATTGATAGCATTGACGAAGCCAGTCTTTTGACTTCCCTTGTGATTGAATACAACATAATCCCCCACAGCCACACCGTGCTTCTCTCCTGCAATCTGCTTATAGGTAGGAAGCTGGTGATAGCTGGAAGCATGACCAAAGAGATTTCCTGCTATAAGCTTGAATCTTTTGCCTCTGCAACTTGATTTTCCATAATTTATGAATTCAATTATATGGCATATTTCATGTTCAAATACCAATAGAAAGCCTTCCAAGCTGTCCCTGGTTTCAATGCCACAAACTTTTTTTTCACTTTCGAGCTCATAATAATTGAAAAATAAATTCACTCCTATCTGCAAAATAAAATTCATTTCACCATTCCTTTTATTTACTGCACACTTTACCATTCCTGCACTTCTGGTCATCCTCCTGGACAGGGCAAAATCTATTTTATTACTGCAGTTATCCTTGAACCAGTTGTTGAAAAACAGCTGATCATACAGTTCAAATACAAGCTTCAAGTCTGAAGTAGTTATTGAACTTATCTTCCCGCTGTCAATATGCAGGGATAATTCTATTGTCTTTCCGTATATTTCCCTTCTCTTTCTTTCAACAGTATTTTCGTTTACTTTTATCCCCAAAAGAGAATCATCTATTTTATGAATTTGCTTCATGTAATAATCCTTTATCATGGCTATTTGTTTTGTCTAAAGATTATAACACATGAAGAAAGGATCTTCTATATCTTATCTTTAAAAATAAAAATCATATCAATTTTTCTTTTAAGATGGTCAGTCAATTACCTTGATCGACTGAATGTAATCAGCATTTATCAGGTCTTCCCTTCCGTTTATTTCAACACTGATCCAGTTGTCGACTACATTAAGTATCTTTGCTTTTTTAAAGGTAGACCCCATTGATCCTGTAGAAATTGTACATCTTTTACCTATTAGTCTCTTAACCAGTTCATTAGTCATTTCAGCACCTCTTCTCTTTTTTAATAATCTGGCAAACAATATATTTCTTCTTTGACTGGGGATTATTACAAACAGAAAAATAAACATCGGCAAATAAATTGCTATCCATGTACCTGGATTCAAAACCATCATCTCCCTTAATCATGATAAAAATATTTTTATTCCTGTTCCACAGCTAAAATTTCTTTTCTGTTTGTCTCTTCAAGTTCCTTAATTGCATTATCTGATCTTTTCAGTTCCATTCTAAGCCTGTTGATAAGGCTGTCTATCTTTTCGTCCAAACTGTTTATCTGGTCTTTCGCATTATTGATTTTTGACTGTACCATCCAATCCACGAGAAGGCCATCGAAAAACCAATCTGCAAATCCTAGAAAATCGTCGATTCCAAGGTCAATTATTATTTCCATATCCACATCTTTCAGTTCCCTGCTGAACTTTCTCAGGGTATGCTGGAAATCGTGAATCTGATCCTGGGATTCCCTCATTTTGTTCCTTTTGGCTACTGATGACAAGATGCCTCCTCCAACCATGTCAAGAGTTCCCCAATTTGCAGCAGACTCCAAAGATTTCTTGATTTTACAAACCTGTGTAGATGCTCTCTCACCTGCATATACAGCTTCTTTTATTTCCTTCAACTTAAGCTTGAGACAATCAATTTCTTCATTCCGTTTTTCAAGTTCTTGCCATATTCCAGGATAAATATTCTTGATTATTTCTCTTTTCTCATTGATGAGTTGACTGTACCTTTCCTTTAACTGGAGCTTTATGCTTTTATCCGATTTTAGGTTTTTAAGTTGTCTCTCCTCTGCTTGAATTTCAAAATTCAACCTGTCTATTCTGGACTTAACTTCAAGAACCTCTTCCTCTTCCTTCTGAAGTTTATCAGTCTTGCTGCTAGTCAATGTATGAAAAAGATTTTCAAAGGTAAAATTATTAAGCCTCTCAACATCCTTTTCTTCCTTATCCAGTTTAAGGTAAAGTTCTTCTCTTTGATTTTTAAGATAGCCCAAGGATTCGCTGACGCTAACAATCTTCTTTTGGATTATCCTGATATTCTGTAGTGACTCCATTGTCTTATTGAGTTCTGTATTTATTTCTTCAATTCTGCTATTTTCATTCATGATTAACTCCCGGATAATCTAATCAATGTCATTGAATAAACTGTACATTGTCCTTACTAATATTATACCCTATTTTATCAGATGGTGTCTTCATTTTCAATAATATTGAATTGTTTTTTACCAATCAAACATGGCATGTTTCCTAGAGTATCTTTATAATGCTATAGTACTTTTAAACTACTTACTTCACAAAAAATCAATCCTGGTATATAATTATTCATAAATCTTATATCAGGAAGTGAATAACATGACTAGAGAAATTTTCAAGAATATATATATTATAGAAGTACCACTACCAAACAATCCCCTAAAAAACCTAAATAGCTATTTTATAAAGGGTGAAAGCAGAAATCTTCTCATTGACACCGGATTCAACAGCAACATATGCTACTCAGCCCTAATCGAGGGTCTTGGTGAAATTGGAGTGGATATGAATAAAACTGACATATTCCTTACCCATCTCCATTCAGACCATGCAGGTTTGTGTAAAAGAATCGCTTCAGAATCCAGTAACATTTATATAGGAACCGTAGATAAAAAATATCTGGAATACTTCAGCAAAGGTTACTACTGGGATGATACAAGGGACAAATTCATTAATCAGGGATTCTCTGAAGATGAGTTCCTTAGAAACAAGGAATCCAATCCCATTGTAAAATTTGCACCTCCTTCCGATACAGTATATACAGCTGTTGAAGGCGGTCATGTTTTTGACCTTGGAGGAATAGTACTTGAAACAATATTCACTCCCGGACATACACCTGGTCATATGTGTCTTTATGACAAAGAGGAAAAAATACTATTCAGCGGCGACCACATCATATTTGACATCACACCAAACATCAGCCCTCTTCCGGGAATCACCGATTCATTGGGCTCTTACCTCAAAAGTCTTGAAAAGCTAAAGACTCTTGAAGTAAACCATACTTTGTCATCCCACAGAAGTGCCATGGGTGATGACAAAAAAAGAATAAATGAACTTATTGAGCATCATAATGAAAGACTCCTTGAGGCATATTCAATCATCAAGGATAAAAATGGATTAACCGCATATGAAGTTGCTTCTAAAATGACATGGTCAGTAAAACTTAAAAGCTGGAATGACTTTCCAGCTCATCAGAAATGGTTCGCAGTTGGAGAAGCGTCAGCCCATCTTGACTATCTTGTACAAGCAGGAAAAATTTCCAAAACAGAAAAAAACAATGTTCATATTTATTCAATTTCATGA
>CAZFYP010000022.1:0-25268 GCA_964523535.1 uncultured Clostridia bacterium | reverse complement strand
ATATAGTATAGCATAACATTAGTTTTATTGTAATATTAAGTTGTTTTTTAAAAAGCACCCGCAAAATCAATATTTGCAAGTGCTTCATTTTCAATCATTATTCAATTCCAATTAAGGTTAAAATCATTCTGCAAGCTTCTTGTATTTATAGGAAACATGCTTAACTGAATCATCATTGGATAAGGACACATACTTGTCTCCCTCACTGATAAATCCAGCCACCTCCTGTCCTGTGATTATACTGTTTACAGCAGGTATGCTGATCCTTGCATCCTGACCGTCGCTTGAAGCACTTACCACAACTCCACCACCTTGACTGACTATAATTTGAACAACCTGTCCCGACAGAGACTTGCCATTTTCATCCTCAAAGTGTATGTGGACTATGAGCTCAATGTTCTTGATTTCAACAACTGGTTCAGGTTCCGGCTCAGGTTCGGGTTCCGGCTTATAGACTGGTTTGGGCTCAGGTTCATTCTTCTCTTCCAGCTCTTTTTCAGCTTCTTCAGCAGCTGCCTTTGCCTCTGCCTCTGCTGCCGCCTCTTCAGCAGCTTTTTGAGCCGCCCTCTCAGCCAATACTTCCTTCATGGCCTCTATTTCTTCCTTTGTAATTACTGTATCTTTTGAAACCGATTCAGTTTCAAATTCAATTTCAGGTCCAGCTTCCGCTTCATGTCCCGACATGCCATTATCACTACTCTTATCTTCAGTCAAATAGATATTATATTCCTCTTCATTTTCTGCCGCATAATTGTTTTCTTCTGCAGTCTTATCTTCATCACCATTATCAGCAATAACAATTTCATCTGAAAACAAAGGTCCGTTTTCTCCATCAGATTCGCTGTCCATGTTTCTTCTAATATTCATATCGGCAAATATGTTTATTGATACATATAGAAGAACCACTATTACTATTAAAGAAAGTATTGAAAACCTCTTGTTGTTCTTCACATAGTTTGACAGACCACTAAGATTTAATTTCATAGATAATCCCCCTTCCGTTTAGTAGTTAACATAAATATGTACTTATTATTATACTATTAAACGTCGCATACGTAAATTATTAATTATTCTTATATCATCATATTCAGCAAATAATTGCCAAAAAACTATAAAAACCGCAAGATGTCAACCAAACATGGAATAAATTATTACAGAAAAGAAATAAAATTATTGACAACAATTTTCATTATGTTATAATCAATTAAATAAAGTTTTGGAGAAAACCATGAATAATCAATCAAATCTTAACAACTGCACATATTATTCTTTTTATTATCTTGGCTATTGGTCAGGACAATTTATCGTGCAATTAAATAAGATGTGATTGAATAATGAGATATTTCCAAAAAATATAATTCCGAATCTAAGGACTCATTATGAGTCCTTTTTTTATTACCAAATTTTCACCAGAAACAAAAGGGGCTCCATATCACTTAGTCTATATGGATACCGGAATATAGGAGAAACCAAAATTCGAGGAGGATACAAATGATAGTAGTATTTAAGAAAGATGCCGCAATAGCAGATATTGAGGAAATGAAGAAATCACTGGAAGATAAGGGCTTCCATATTCACGAATCACAGGGAGAAAACCACTACCTGATAGGTCTGGTTGGTGACACTACCATTATTGACCCTGATGTATTGAAGGCTCATAGAATAGTTTCAAAAGTAATTTACGTAGCAGAACCATACAAGAAAGCCAACAAGAGATTCAACCCTATTGATCTGGTAGTGGATGTAGGAGGCCACAAGATTGGTGGAGGATTCTTTTCAGTAATAGCGGGACCTTGTTCTGTTGAAAGCAAGGACCAGGTACTTGAAATAGCAACAAGTGTAAAAGCTTCCAAGGCGGGACTATTAAGAGGAGGAGCCTTCAAGCCAAGAACTTCTCCATATAGCTTCCAGGGAATGGGCAAAGAGGGTCTTGACATTCTTGTTCAAGCAAAAAAAGAAACAGGACTTCCAATAGTAACTGAAATAATGTCGATCAAGCAACTTGAACTATACCACGACATGATTGATGTAGTTCAAATAGGTGCAAGAAACATGCAAAACTTCGACCTTCTGAAGGAAGCAGGAAAAATAAACAAGCCCGTACTTATTAAGAGAGGAATGTCTGCAACAATCCAGGAACTACTCATGTCTGCAGAATACGTATTGGCAGGAGGAAACAACAATGTAATCCTCTGCGAAAGAGGAATCAGATCTTTCCAGAAGGAAGTTAGAAACGTCCTTGACCTGAGTGCCATTCCTATACTTAAGGCAAAGACACACCTTCCTGTAATAATTGATCCTAGCCACGCTACTGGAAGCTGGCAATTAGTTGAGCCTATGGCAAAAGCAGCAGTTGCTGCAGGAGCCGACGGTCTTATGATTGAAGTTCACAATGATCCCGACAATGCACTTTGCGACGGTGCACAGTCCGTGAAACCTGATAAATTCGATTCAATTATGGAAAAGATAGCCCAATATGTTGAGCTTGAAGATAAAATACTGAACTAGGTGGAAATATGAATTTTAATGATAAAAACATAACCATAGTAGGTCTTGGAATGGAAGGAGGTTCCTTTGCTATAGCCATAAGGGATTTCATAAAACCGAAAAACCTTTTCGCCATAGATATTGACGAGAACATACTCATAGCTGCCGAAAAGCTGGGAGTCATTTCAAAGGGGTCAACAAATCCTGCAGAAATATTGAAGGAATCCGATATAGTTGTCATGTGTATATATCCAAGCCTTGTCATAGAGTTCATGAAGGAACATATGGATTCTTTCAAAAGCGGCTGCATAGTAACAGATGCTGCTGGAGTTAAGAGACATATTGTAAATGAACTTGAAGGTATTGTAAGGGACGACATAGACTTCATACCTGGTCATCCAATGGCTGGTAACGAATTTAGAGGCTTTCTCTATGCCGACAAAAAGATATTTGATGGGTGCAGCTACCTTCTAACACCAACTAAAAAGAACAGGGAAGAGAACATTGTAGTTATTGAAGCACTGGTTAAAAAAATAGGCGCCTCAGTTGTACTGAGAACAGACATAGATACCCATGATATGATGATAGCCTATGCAAGTCAGTTAATTCATGTAATAGCATCATCAATAGTTAACAGCGATTACTATTCCGATGACATCATACTCTTCTCCGGAGGATCATTTAAAAGTGCCACAAGGGTTGCAAATATCAACCCTGATCTGTGGACAGATGCATTCCTGGAAAACAAGGACAATCTCATCAAACAGATAGATGCCTTCACCAGTAATATTCAAAAAATCAAAGATGCACTGATAGATGAAGATGCGGACTTGATACACGGCTTTCTCAAGGAAAGCTTCACCCGAACCAACAAACATATAAATAAATTTAATTAAAGGTATTGACATACCCCCTAGGGGTATGTTATTCTTTTATAAAGATAATCCATTGATTCAAATATATGGATATATCGATTCAGTAATTGAAATATAAATGCTGAAATATAGGTGGTGGTATAATGAGGAAAATTGTTGTTTCTTTAATGCTTGTTTTCCTGCTGGTATTACTTTCATCTTGCGGCAATACTCCGGATACAACTGTGGAGGCACCTCTTGAAGAGCCTGCAGAAGGTGCAGGAAATACAGAGGAAGCAAGGAAAATAATATATGCACCTGATTTTGAGCTCATGGACCTTGACGGAAACATGGTTAAACTCTCAGATTTGAAAGGAAAAAACCTGATCATAAACTTTTGGGCAACCTGGTGTCCTTACTGCGTAGACGAGATGCCCGACCTTCAGAAGCTTCACGACAAATACAAGGATGATGACTTCATGGTACTGGCTGTAAATGTACGAGAAAAGGGGAGCAAGGCAAAAGAATATTTAGAAGAGAACAATATTCAAATACCTGTTCTTCTTGATACCGAAGGAACTGCATCTTATGAATATGGAGCAAACTCAATCCCATTATCAGTTGCAGTAGACAAAAATGGTATAATAGTAACAGGTAAACTAGGCATGATGACTTATGACGAAATGGAATCAATGTACAAAATGATATTAGCAAACCAATAAGAAAGGAGATCAATATGAAATTAAACGTATCACAGGAAGCTATAGAAGCTTTAAAAGACGTAATCAAGAAGAAAAACGAAAATGCTGCTAAAGCAATAAGAATAAGTATGGCAGGCTTTGGCTGAGGCGGCCCAAGAATGGGTCTTGTTCTGGATGAACAAAAAGATAATGATGAAGTATTCGAAGAAGGCGGACTAAAGTTCGTAGTAGGAGATGATTTGGAACAGTTTGAAGGATTCAAGGTTGACTACTCAAACTCATTCCTTAGAAAAGGATTCTCAGTAAGCATAATTGGTTTTTCTGGCGGAAGCTGCTAGGAAGTTCAAAACAACAAATCAGGCTTGTCCCAAGGGGGACAAGCCTTTTTATTTATGAGGGTAATCAAATCACAATCATTGGTCAACCTCCGCCCAGGACTTTCATGACAAGCACCCTGCTGCCCTTCTTCAAGGATGTTTTTCTGTCCGCCTTCTTTCCATCAACCATGAAGGAACACTTCCTTAAAAGTTCCAGATCAAAGGTTTCATATTTCTTGGAGATTTCTTCCAGCAAACTGTCCACATCCGAACCATGGGCAATTTCAATTTCATGAGGATTATTGTCCAGTCCTTTCAGCGTAATCCCTATATATTTGTAGGTTACTATCAACAAAGAACCTCATCTACTGCTCTTTGGAATATTTCCAGAAATTTAGGAAAACTGGTATTTTGGTATTCCAATATCTTCTGAGACTTTTCAGTATCGTACCAGTCTGAATAAACCGGACTTTCTGCATATTCTGCATCCTCTACCGGTATGTCCAGAACTTTAAAGAATTCCTTCACAAATTCATATCCTTTCATCTGCCAGGTCTTGCCTCCTGCAATGATGAATACCTTATTTTTTGCTTCTTCCCTTTCGACTGCAGCGACTATTGAATCGACTACATCGTTTCTGGATATAAATTCCACTCTCTGCTTTTCAATAAATGGCCACTCAGGAGGATCAAGGAGTTCTGCAAGAACCACACCCGTCACCCTGAGTATTGTATGGTCTATACCTGCATCCAGTATGTATCTTTCTGCATAAACCTTAGAATTACTGTAATTAGAGTTTGGCGTCTGCGGTGTTGTTATATCCACAGGTGGTTCCCTATTGGTCGTATCTCCATAGGTTGCAACTGTAGAAGTGAATATAAGTCTTGTCTTTTCATTTTTTTCTTTTATTGCATCCACTATATTTTTTGTACCGTCAACATTTACCTTGAAAGCCCTCTCTCTGTCCACTTCACTTGCAGGTGGGAGTATGGCAGCCAGGTGAACAACCATATCCGTATTTTCTACAGCCTTCTTCACTGCCTGGTAGTCTCCGATATCTCCCTTTACTGTCTCAATTCCCTTTTCCTCAAGTCCTTCGAAGTTTGCAACAGGTATGTCGAAGACACGAATGTCATAACCCTTGTTTGACAATATGAATGAAATTTCCCTACCCATGCTACCGGCACCGCCGGTTATGAGAATCTTCTTCAATTCTTTCGCCTCCTTTCAACAAGACTCCTGTTCTAAATCATGCTTTTTTCGTAGAACTCTTCTATAAGATAATCGAGCTTCAATTTTCTGAGAGCACTTATGGTTGGTACCCCAGTTTCAAGATCCCATCCCATGAATGCAAAGAAGTTATCTCTCAGCTTTTCATTATCCACTGTAATACCTTCAACAGGACCTTCATTCTGAGCCGGCTTGCCTACTGCATAATTTGAAATAGCCATATCCTTCGGTATAATACCTTCCCTCAGGTTGAATGCATGTCTCATGTTCAGGATTCTTATCCCTATTTCATCCGCATTCTGTGGCTTAAAGCTTTCTCCTGTAATTGCTTCAATGTATTCATTTTGAGCTCCCGGATCTCCAACTATTCCAAGGAACATGCAGAAGCCCGCAGCATTTGTTACCTCTGTTCCTGCAGTAAGTTTGACATCCAGATATCCTGTTGTGTCAAAGTCATATTTATCTCCTATTGGAGCTCCCATAAGTTGAGCCATTCCCAGTCCACCTTTCACATGACGGCCAGGAGTTGGATCAAACTGATATGTTCTTGCAAAACCAGGTGCAAGTTTTGGATCATGCATTGGCAGTTCAATTCCTGATGCCGTCTGGAGATGTTCTTCACCTTTACCCAGTTCTTTTGATGCATGCAAAGAACCGTTCATCAATATTTTACCAATACCTTCACCACGGGCGATTTTTTTTGTTAAAGCGACTATGGCCTCTCCATTTCCCCAGTTCAACTCTATGCCGTCAAGCTCTTCTTTTGTGAGTATGCCGTCTTCATAACATGCTATGGCCCATGCAATAGTCATTCCTGTTGAAATTGTATCGAGACCGGCCCTGTTGCAAATTTCATTGCATTTAAAAATTACATCGACTTGGTCATTGAGCATAAGACATCCAAATGCTGCTGCTGTTTCATATTCAGGACGCTCTGTTTCCCCTACAGGCCATCTTCCATCTTCAACCTTGTAGCTTGCACCACATCCAAGAGGACAATTGGAACACGCATACTTTCCTTCCTTGTATTTCTCGTCAAAGGTTGGTGCTGCTACCTTGTGGGCACTTTCTTCGCCGAAGTCAGTAATTCCTACACCTTCCCAGTTTTTAACGGGAGAATCTGCATTGAGGGCTGAAGCCTCTGTTCCCACACCTGTCCCAAATGTAGCAAATCCGCCTGCCATAGGATTATCCTTCATTCCAGCTGCAATTTTTTTATTCAATTCAAGTATTTTTTCGGGATGGGCTACCTTGACATCCATTGTTCCTCTAACAGCTATTGCCTTAAGGTTTTTGGAACCCATTACCGCTCCTCCGCCTCCACGGGCGGGAGCTCTGTGTCCGTCGTTTATTGGACATGACATGAGCGCCTTCTTTTCTCCAGAAGGTCCAATGGTGCTTACTCTGATCTTGTCATCGCCCAGTTCCTGGTGAATGGCCTTGAGGGTTTCCTTTGTATCCAGTCCCCACAATTCTGATGCATCCCTGATTTCAGCTTTTCCATCATTGATCCAAATATAAACAGGCTTATCTGATATTCCATTGATGAAAACAGCATCAAATCCTGTTTTCTTTAGTTCGTTAGCAAAAAATCCACCGGAGTTGGCATCGTTCCATCCTCCAGTTACAGGGGATTTGTGAACAATTGTGTATCTTCCTCCAAAGAAAGCCTTTGTTCCATTTGCAGGTCCAGTTAGAAATCCAAGCATGCTGTCCGGACCAAGAGGGTCGGCTCCCCCCGGCATATTTTCAAACAAAACCTTTGCTCCAATTCCATATCCACCAAGATAGAGTCTGGCCATTTCTTCCGTCAGTTCTTTTTCTTCTATGGTTCTGTCAGTTAAATTTATGAAAAGCATTTTGCCGTTATATCCGCCTAACATGAGTTTTCCTCCTCTCATCATTTATTAGTGGTGAACAAGTTCCTCTTCTTCCTCATCGATAATTGATATTTCATCAACCTTTCCTACAGGCTTGACATGGAGATCTGCCAGAGAAAGTCTGGGTAGTTGATAGAAATAATCTCCAGGTTCATAATCTCCACTCTTCAATGCTTCTTTATTTACATATCCCATTACATTATCAGGTCTGTAAGGGGGAAACCAGAAATCTTCTTCAGGTGCAGGTTCCGATTCAACAAGTACATAGGATGTAGAACCTATTCCATTATATTCACCTGCGTTAACCTGAGCCCACTGGCTCACTTTGGCCATACTGGAAACATTGGTGAATCTCTCAGTTCCAGGCTCTGAAAAACCGAATTCCTCTGCCTGTGATTCCGCCATTCCAGTCTTTGATTCGGCCATTTCTATACAAGCCATGTCTATTGCCACAGGATCCTTGGAAGCAAATACTCCCAGATTCGGCACAAGAGGCTTGTCATGGAAATTGACACAATCGCACCATGGAGTTATATCCATTGCATAACTCAGATATATGAATTTTTCCTTTCCTATTGCATTGATGTATCCGGCTGCTGCATCTGCTATAGTTGGAGCCCATGCTGCTGTAATTTCAGGTTTCATAGCAAGTATTCCTGCAAATAGGGCACCACTGAAGCAACTTGCGCATTTACCACATTTTTCATTATGGAATATGAATTGTCCATCTTTCATTTCAAATGCATCAAATGGACATCCTGCTATTACACGGTCGATAATGTTTGGATGAGGTCCCTGTGCAGCCTGTTGTGCCGCCTCCTGGTTGACCTCCATGTTTTGAATTCCATATTTGGGATGATTGAGGTAATGGGTGGAAATCTTTCCTCTTGTGGAGCCCATTCCAATTCCTACATTCTTGAGAGCACCTCCATAAACGCCCATTGGGTGACCCTTGAAATGTGTTAAAACTATTACCGCATCGAGTTCAAGAAGCTTTTTGCCCATGAAGGTATGCTTCATATAAACTCCATTTGGAATTTCAACCTTGACGTCGTCGAATCCGTAGTCTCCGTCACAGATCCATATTGGACAGCCAAGTGTCTCTTCATTGAATCCATGTCTTGATACAGACCTTAGATGGTCGCTTTTAATAGCCCTTGAAGAATAGTCGCTGAAGAGTATTGTATTGCAGTCCACTATCACCGGCTTTCCACCAAGTCTTTTAACTTCTTCAACTATTGCCCCAACCCATTGGGGTCTCAAATTCAGGGAGTTTCCGTATTCTCCCATATGTATCTTTATGCCTACAGTGTCGCCCTTTTTAAAATGATTTTCCAATCCTGCGTCCCTCAAGACCTTTACCGCCTTGAAAGGCGTACTTTCCTGCAGGCTGTTTGCCCTGTCATTCATAAAATAGACTTTTGATGGCATTTTTCTTACTCCTTTCATTATTAATTTGAAAGAAAACTTCAGACATCAAGTCATAACAGATGCTTTTGTTGAAATAATCTTGGCCAAGGATTCAAGCTTATATTTAAGATTGAATGCCAGCTCAGCTGCCTTGCTTCCGTCATCCATATTTTCCTTCAGTTCGTTAACTACATTAAGACATCCCTGTGCCAGATCCGTTCCTTCCTTGGATCTCAACCATACTTTATTTCTACATTTCTTGGCCCAGTTAAGACTTTCGTCAACTTCCTTCTTCAATTCATTGAAATTACTTTCTGTGAACACCTCCCTCCTTGAATCCAGTTCTGATGAAATTTCCTTCACAGTCTTATATGTAATAGTGATTATGTCTCTACCGTCACTCATAATATACCTCCTCTCAATTTAATTTATATTTAATATTGAAGGTGCAATATCAAGTACATTCCCTAAATTCACTTTTGAGCTTGTCTTCATCAAGGCCTTCACCAATAATTACAACAGTGCTTTTCCTTTCCTCTTCATCATTCCACTGCCTGTCAGCCTTTGAATGAAAACTTGTTCTTACAGCCTGAAATTCAAATCTGTAATCACTTTCCTTGAAGTTGAAAAAACCCTTGCTCCTAAGCAGCTTGATGTCTTCATCATTAAAAAGCCTGTCAAGCCAGCTGTTGATTTTCTTCTTGTCCATCGGTTCATCTTCAATTAGGACAACAGTTTTTATTTCGTCCATATATTCCTCCCTGTTGCTATTTTCAAATATTTCCAGATCCTTCAACTGGTCGTATAAAGCCACATCCATTATCCTTTCCGTATCCGTTTTGCAATAGGAAGTTTCATAAATCGCAGCATATCCGTTTATTCCCCTGATTCTTCTCTTTATACTTTCTAATTTATCACTTGAAACTAGGTCAATCTTATTTAAAAGTATTACATCTGCATAGGCTATCTGATTTGTGACTATGGGATATTCATCAAGGTTCATATGTGCAAACTCCGCATCTACAATGGTTATATAACTGGCTAGTCTATATTCTGTCCTCATATTCCCCAGCATGAAAAGCTTGATCATATACTCCGGCCAATCCATTCCACTGGATTCCATCATTATATGCTTAATATTGTCTCCGGATTCCTCGCTGAGCCTGTCCATGAATCCATATAGCATAATCTGTGGATCGAAGTGAAGAGATACTCCCGGAAACACATGAAGCCTTTTTTCATCAATATTGATAAGCATATCATCTATAGAAACAGCTCCGTATTCCCTTACCAGTACATCTACGCTTCCTTCTTCCCTGGTAGTCAATATATGGTTTACCAGTGAGGTTTTTCCCGACCCAAGAAAACCGCCAATAACTGTGACAGGTATTTTTAAATTTATGGTTTTTTCCTTCTCTTTATGTGAATGTTTATGGGAGTGGGTGTGAGTTCCGTGGGTGTGAATCAAGTTGTAATATTCAAACTCTTTATTCATAAAAGCCTCCATTTCAGCGAGACCGCTTTTATGCAGAATAGTGAATATTCTAATGTAGAAAGGCGGCCATAAATGCCGATAGTAGTTTGCGCAAACGTTTTCTCCACTTATATTTTATCACTATTGATTATTCTTTTCAATAGTGTGGGCTGCCTGTTCAATATAACATTATGTAATTCAACATAAGGAAAATTCGATTCATACTTAAAGACTAAGAAACTGATTTAATACAAAGAAAATACCGCATTACAGTGAAGTCACAGATAACTGTAATGCGGTATTTTCATCATTTATTTAAGTTTCTTAAGAGCTTCTTCCATCCTGTTCATTCCTTCTTCGATATTTTCAATTGAATTAGAGTATGAAATCCTGATGTTATCAGGTGCCTCGAAGGCAAGTCCTGGAACTACGGCTATCTTTGATTCTTCAAGGAGATAGTTTGCCATGTCAACAGAATCCTTTATGACAAGATTGCCATTAGTCTTTCCGTAGAAGCTTGTAATGTTAGGCATTACATAAAATGCTCCAGTTGGTGTATTGCACTTTATACCAACCATATTGTTTAGTCTTTCAACTATGTATTTCCTTCTCTTGTCAAATTCAAGTCTCATCATTTCAACTGAATCAGCCGAATTCGAAAGTGCCTCCAGGGATGCATGCTGTGCAGGTGAATTGGCTCCCGAAGTGGTATGTCCCTGGTAGTCAGTCATTGCCTTTATGATTTCCTGTGGACCTACAGCATACCCTATTCTCCATCCTGTCATGGCATAGGATTTGGATACCCCGTTTATTGTTATTGTCTTTTCCTTGATTTCAGGTGACAATGCAGCCACGCATACATTTGCTCCACCTTCATATATTAGCTTTTCGTAAATTTCATCAGATATTATATATATGCCTTTTTCAACGGCAAGATTTCCCAATTTTACAAGATCTTCCCTGGTGTAGACAGCTCCAGTAGGATTGTTTGGAGAGTTAATCATTATTGCCTTGGTCTTGTCTGTAACCGCTGCGGCAATTTTGTCCATATCTAGGGCAAATCCATTTTCCTCTTCCATCTCCACTATTACAGGCAGGCCTTCTGCAAGCTTTATCATTTCAACATAACTTACCCAGCATGGTGCCGGTACGATAACCTCTTGACCTGGATCCACAATTGCCATCAAAGTATTGACAAGAGACTGTTTTGCTCCATTTGATACTATTACTTCCTTGGGATTGTAAGTCAGGCCGTAATCATCCTTGAACTTTTTGCAGATTTCCTGTCTAAGCTCCAGGGTACCAGGTGCCGGAGTATATCTTGTCATTCCAAGGCGGTATGCTTCCTCGCCCTTTTCTATGATGTTGGCTGGAGTATTGAAATCCGGCTCTCCAACATTGAATCCAATAATTTCGATTCCCTGGCTTTTCAGGTCGGCTATCTTGCCCGATAATGCAACAGTTGCTGAAGGAGTCATTTCCTTAATTCTTTTACTAATCATTTCACACCTCAACTAATTAAGTATATTATATTTACATTATTATTATATCATCTTTTAACTCAATTTCAACTAATATAGTTATTAAGTTATTTGATTTCGCCTAATTTTTGCTATGCATTTTCCTGGAATGCTTATTAAAAAAATCTTCGGCACTTGTAGGCCGAAGATTTCCATTTTCCATATATCTCTCTAACCAAATACACCTATTGTATTGAAGAGCAAATCGACCACATAATATACAGGCGGTCCTATAATGTTTCCTATATTTCCAGAAATCAGAAGCAGTATTAAACCAAGTCTTATATACTGGCCGTACTGGTGGTAGAAGTTGTATACCCTTCTTCCACCTATATCCTGAAGTATGTGATGGCCGTCAAGAGGTGGCAGGGGTATTAGGTTGAATACCATAAGAACCACATTTATTACAACTACGCTCTGAAGCATCTGATAAAGTATGAGCCCCATATCCGTATAGAGAAATTCTGTAAAGCTGCTTATATAGATTTTAATAACAAATGTGAACACTATTGCCATAAGCAGATTCATCACAACTCCTGCAAGAGATACGATTATATCATCCCTCTTGGGGTTCTTGAAATTCCTTGGGTTTATAACTACAGGCTTGGCCCATCCGAACCCCACAAGCAGCAAACATAAAAATCCAAATGGATCAAGGTGCTTCATTGGATTCAATGTCAGCCTTCCCTGATATTTGGGAGTATCGTCACCCATTTTTACTGCAGCCAGTGCATGGCCGTATTCATGAATTGAAATGCCTATGAGTATGGCCGGCAAGGCAATAAGCTTAGACAGTATTGTATCTAACATTTTTTCCTCCTGATAATCTGCAGAATATATTCATTTTAAACTCTGCAGGAAGTTTCTCTTATCTATATTAACTACGGCAAGATTGTTTTCAATTATCCTTCTATAATTCTGTAAATTTATATTATACATACTATATCATTATTCTCGATTAAATCAAGTATAATGACAAAATCTTAATTTAAGATTAATTATCACAAAATATGCTATAATAATATTGTAGCAATCGTCCTGATGATTTCAAATTCAAGAGGTCCAGAATCAATTAAATCAAAATATCAATAAAATATTATAAAAATATATACAAAAAACAAAAGGAACCATCCATGCTTCTTTCCGTCCCCTTTGTTTTTTGGAGGAGGATAATATGTACAAGGTTGGAATAATCACGGCAAGCGACAGCGGGTCGGAGGGAAAAAGAGAGGACCTTAGCGGTCAGCTTATAAGAGAAATGGTTGAGAAGGCAGGCTATTTAGTAGTTGACTACAAAATGGTGGCTGATGACCTTGAAATGATCAAGGAAACAATAATATACATGAGCGACGGCATAGGAGTGGACCTTATCCTCACTACGGGAGGAACGGGATTTTCAAAAAGGGACAACACTCCCGAAGCAACTCTTGCAGCTATTCAAAGAAGGGTTCCGGGAATTCCCGAGGCAATGAGGTATCTAAGCCTGCAGATTACACCAAAGGCAATGCTTTCAAGGGCAGAGGCAGGTATAAGAAACGACACCCTGGTAATAAACCTGCCAGGAAGTCCAAAGGCAGTAAGAGAATGCCTTGAGTATATTATGGTTCCAATGGAACACGGTCTTGAGATTTTGAAGGGTGATGCGACAAACTGTGCAGAGGAAGATAAATCTTCAAAAAAATAATCCCTGGACCTTAAATAGTGATTGCCAAAAATCTTATAAATCAAAACAAAAAACAAAAGGAACCGTCCCTTTTGTTTTTTGTTTTTATTATACTACCACCATATGACAGCCGAAGGTGCTGTTGAAAATATGTTCAAAGAATTTGATATATGACTTTTCCAGAGTAATATCCTCATCCGAATAAGTCTTTATGATAACAGCGTCATTGTGCTTTTCGCATTTTATATCCTTTATCCTCATACCGTTGCTTCTGTCGAGACCTTCCGCCATCATGAGAAGAACGCTTAGTTTTTCAATTTTATCCTTTTCTTCCTCATTCAATATCTTGTAATAGTCATCAAGATTCTCCTTAAGCTTGTGGGTTGTATGTCTTCCAGCCACTATGGCCGATATAAGCTGCCTTTTGTTGGACATTCCCTTAAGCATGGAATTGAGCATTATATAGAATGAATGCTTGTGGTGGTTCTTGTAATCAAGAAGCTTTCCTACATCGTGGAGCATGCTTGAAGCATATATTATGTCATTCAAGTCATCCTCCATTCCATGGATATCCTTGAGTTCCTGGAAAAGTCTTGTCATGAGGAAGTGAACATGGGCTGCATGTTCAACATCAACATTGTATACCAGCATCATATTCTCCACAGAAAGCCTCAGAGGGTTCTCCTTTATGTTGTCCAGGCCGAACCCACATTTCTCGAACATGAGTCCTTCCCTCAGTCCGTCCCTGCTTATTACAAGCTGGCTGGATTCGCAATGGTCCAAAAGGTGTTTTACTGCCCCGCATGCTCCAACGAATATGTCAGACCTGTCCTTGCTTAAACCGCTGATACTCTCCCTCTTTTTCCTGGACCTTGTGGATACCTCTTCATAAAGCTTGTCCACATCATCTCTATCAATATAGTAGTTGTGTATGGCACTTAGAGGATAGTTATCTTTTTTTTTCTGAATCTTTCCTATGGTCCTTATGGTTCCACCTATGCCTATTAGGGGAAGATTCTTTCCGTCCTTAAGCCAGGCCACTTCCTTGTATTTTTCAGTTACATATTTCTCAAGTTTCTTTATATCATCATGCTTTGGTTTGTCCCTGAGATTGAAACCGTTGGCCAGATCTACAGCACCAAAGGGCAGACTTATTGAGTTTTCCAGCTGCCTGTCCCTTACAAGACCAATTTCCGTAGACCCTCCACCTATATCCATGAATATATAGTTCTTCTTGCTCAATGAATTTATGGATCCTATATAGTCATACATTGCTTCTGATTCCCCTGGAAGGAGCTCAACTTCAACTCCTATTTCCTTTTTGGCATAGTTTATGAACTCGTCCCTGTTCCTTGCCTTTCTTAAAGCCGCCGTAGCAACTATCCTTATCTCTTGGCATTTACTGGCACGGCAGTAGTCCACCAGCATTCTCAGGGTCTTCTTTCCATATTCCATTTTTTCTTCAATAAGAAAACTATCTTCATCAAGGCCTTCAGAAAGCCTTACACTTTCCTTGAATCCATCCAGGACGAAATAACTTTTTTCAGATATTTCAGCTATTATAAGCCTGAAGGTGTTGGATCCTATATCTATTATTCCATATCTCATATCATACTCCCATCATTTCTTCTTTTGCGATTCTGATATTTGTGACTGCTCTTTCATGAAGAGTCATCTGTACATTTATAGATTCCTTGCCTCGTTTATCGACTCTTCTATAGCTTCCATCCTCAATCTGCAGCCTACTCTTTTCCGTATCTGCAAGACTCAAGTCAAGAACTTCCACAATCCTTTCCTTGAGCATTCCATTTTCTACAGGAAAGAGGACCTCAATCCTTCTGTCAAGATTTCTCTCCATCCAGTCTGCACTTGAAAGAAGAATATCCGAATATCCTTCGTTGTAGAAATAATATATCCTGCTGTGTTCCAAAAAGGTTCCTATTATGCTCTTTACCCTTATGTTTTCGCTTAGGCCTGTTACCCCTGCCTTAAGACAGCATATTCCCCTGATTATAAGATCTATTTCCACACCCTCCTGAGATGCTTGGTAAAGCTTGTTGATGGTCTTCTTGTCTACAAGCGAATTGAACTTTGCTATGATCCTCCCATATCCTCCATTCTTCACATTCCATATTTCCCTGTCTATATAATGCTCAAAGCTCTTTCTGATTCCATGAGGAGCCACAAAAATCTTCTTGTAGTCACGATGCTTAGTATATCCCGTAATTGTATTGAACATGTTTGATATGTCGCTGCATATGTCCTCCCTGCAGGTGAACATTCCAATATCCTCATATAGCTTGGCTGTTGAATCGTTATAGTTTCCTGTAGACATGTGGACATATCTGATTATTCCTTCATCTTCCCTTCTGACTACAAGAAAGGCCTTGCAGTGGATCTTCAATCCCGGAAGACCGTATACTACATGACATCCTGCCTTCTCAAGCTTTCTGGCCCATACTATGTTGTTTGCCTCGTCAAATCTTGCCTTAAGCTCAACAACCACCGTAACCTGCTTTCCATTCTCCGCTGCTTTGATGAGTTTCTCTATTATAGGAGAGTTTTTGCTCACCCTGTAAAGTGTCTGCTTAATAGCCAGGACATCAGGGTCTTCAACAGCCCTGTCTATGAATTCAAGTACCTTGTCGAAAGATTCATAGGGAAGATGTATCATTCTGTCCCTCTCTTTTATTGCCTCGAAAATATCTTCCTCTCCAAAAAAGTCAATAGACCTTTGCGGCTTTGGATCCTCGTCAATAAGATGAGAGAACTTGCTGTTTCCTATAAATGAAAACCAGCTTGTCAGATCAAGAGGGGCAGTAAGTTCATATATCTCATCTGAGGATACACCGAAATTCTTCTTTAGGAATTTCATTAGTCCCTTGTCTCCCTTTTTCTGAAGCTCAAGCCTTACGGCAGATCCCCATTTTCTCTTCTTTACATACTTTTCTATTTCTATTAGAAGGTCTTCTGCCTCATCTTCATCTATTTCAAGATCCGCATCCCGTGTTATCCTGAATACGACAGTTCCTGTAATGTCATATCCCTTGAAAAGCTTGTCAAGATTGTTCTCGATTATTTCCTCAAGGTAGACAAATACAGTTTCCTCTCCTTCGGAATCCATCTCCACAAATCTTGGCAATACAGAAGGCACCTGTACAATGGAATAGAGCTTATCATCTTCTTCCGAATCAAGTTCCACTGCTATGTTCAGACTTTTGTTGCCCAGATGGGGGAAAGGTCTTCCCGAGTCAACTGCAAGAGGAGTAAGTACAGGAAGACAGAATTCCTCAAAAAAATCCCTGGCATACTCCTTCTGTGAAGAATTCAATGATGGATATTTCTTTATTCTTATTCCCTCTTCCTCAAGTTTGGGAATTATTGACTTGTTGAGGCAGTTGTACATCTTTTTCATCATTCCATGTGTTTCTTCATTGATTGCCTTCAACTGCTCTATGGGAGTCATTCCAGCTATGTCACGCTTGTTGTATTTGGCTGCCACCTGCTGCTTGATTCCCGCCACCCTTACCATGAAGAACTCATCAAGGTTGGAGGCCGTAATGGCTAGGAACTTAAGCCTGGTAAATATCCTGCTGTTCTTGTCATAGGCTTCTTCCAGAACCCTGCTGTTGAACATGAGCCAGCTCAGCTCTCTGTTAACATATTTATTGCCTGAATTTTCAACCATCTTACATCCCCCTCTTGATTACCAGTTTTATATTCATACCAAAAACATCCTTGAAAAAATCTTTGTATTCGTTAAACTTTATCTGTTCAATATATGTGTTCTTCTTGCTTTCAACCTGTATGACAAGATCTCCCTTCTGCATCCTAACATTTATATCTTTAAATTTTTGCTTGTAGTTCTTGTCCAGTGAATCGGCCATCCTTAGAATGGCTGAAAGCTTGGACACACAAATCTTTTCTACAGGGTTCAAGACAGAATATTCATTGTCTTCATCCGTAGGCAAAAGGAATGACTGATATTTGACTACGAGGGATATGATTTCCCTGTCCTTTTCTGTAAGTCCTACTATATCCGTATTCCTTATTATATAAACAGAATTGAGATAATGCTTGTCGGAGTTTATGAACTTGCCGATATTGTGCAAAATTACTGCAATTTTCAGATATAGGAACTCCTTTTCCTTGAAATTATTGGTCCTGGACAGCTTCTTCATTATCTTTTCCGATACTAAATCAACAAACTCTATATGGCTGTCATAAGACTTGTACATTTTAGCAAGCTTAACAGAAGATGAAACCGTATATCCTTCCATACTCTTTTTCATATCACTATATATTTTCGGTAACATCATCTCGTTGAACATGGTGTTGAAAAAGAAAACACCAGGAAGTATTATTCCCTTAACACCGGATATGCTCACCAGGTTTTCCATAATTGTAGTTGCTATCATAATCTCATTTGCGAATTCCTTCCTCACACCATATTTTATGGATATCTTATCAGCATTCATGCTGGTGATTTCCTTGAAGAACCTGTGGAATTCCTCCTTGCCTATCATACCCGTTTCTTCTTCCACGTTGCACAGTGAGCTTATTGTTTCAGTAGCCCTACCGGCCACCAACAAAAAATTCATTTCATTTTTAGGAAGGAACTTTGGCAGGAAGTTTATATATGTATGCAGCTGTTCCTTTACAAGGTAATTCATCTTGTCGGAATACTTCTCTGCACTCTTTGCGATTTCATATAACTTTAGGGTTCCTATTAGTATGTTTTGAAGATAGTTGATCGAATGATTTTCATAAAATGCTATACCAAGGTTTCCGCTTCCAATAAAGGCCATCATTCCATTTTCTTCAAGACGACCCTTGTTCTTCAGTTCTTCAATATTGGACATGAATATATGGTTCTTTAACTCTGCATCTGTAAGTATCTCAAGGATAATACCTGTCTCCTGATATATCCTGTCTCTAATATACAGCTTGTTTTCAGCTTCCCTCAAGGCTGTAGATGCAATCAGTCTTATCCTTTCACATCCATACTCGGCTGACAGCTTCTTGTATTTTCTCATTACTTCTACAATTGTATCGACTTTCTCTGGAGGAATTCTACTGTTTTCAAATACATCCTTACCGATTGACAGTCTGAATTTTGCCTGTTCAAGGATATGGAGCTTGTTCTTCTTGTTCTGACCTATCCTAATTCCAATATAAGTTGATCCTATATAGATTATTGATGCAATTCTAGTATTCTTCATTCCTCTTCTCCTCAAGAAATAAGATTTGCCGCCTTATCAAGCTTACAAGGAGCCATCTTCTTGTCAGCCAATCTGACAGTCTACTTTCAATTCGAAAACACAAGATTTTATTTATTCCTGTATATAAAATCACAAATTGTTTAATATTAATTATATCATGAATATTGCTTTCTTGTCATGTCAAGGAATGTAAAGTTTTTCATTAAAGCTTTCCAAAGACAGAACAAAAGCATGCCATCCATCTCAACAAGGACAACATGCTCTAACAATATTTATTATTCTATTCTTCATCCTGCTTTTCAAAGGGGATTCCATACATTGTATATACAAGCTCCTTCAAATCTTCATCATCAGTGATAAAGAAGGATGTCTTTCCTATATAGTCGTCTGTTCCAGGCAGCGTATAGAATATTACATCATCCCTTGAAATGCCTGCAGCATCCTTTGCATATCCAACAATTTCCGTCAGGCCGACATCGGTTCTGAAACAATCGAATATTTCATCCACTATGAATGGAAGCCTGTAGCTCAATGCCTTGTCTATGGCCTTGATCATGAATTCCTGCTGTTTCTCTATTCTCTGAATGTCACCATAACTTATGCTTCCGTCACTGGACTTTCTGAACCTTAAGAACTGTATTGCCTCCTGACCGTTAAGGACCTGGTTTCCTGCCTTAAGGTCTATGAGAAGAGGTGGTTCGTCATATGGATCCTCGTAATACATGTCAAAGGGTACGTTTATTTCAACTCCGTTAAGTGCATCTATTACACCCTCGACACCATTCATGGTAACTATGGCATAATGATGGATGGGAAGGTCCATTGCATCTTCAATAGCCTTTACAAGTCCCTCTATTCCCTCATCTCCATATACTGCATTGATCTTATATTCTGCAGTATCCTCGAAACCGCTTCTGAAGCCTTCCTTGTAATAATATGTATCCCTTGGAATGGATATCATGTCCACCTTATTTGTAGCCCTGTCATAACTGGCAAATACAATGGTATCCGTCCTTACATATTCAAGTCCAACCAGGAGGAAGTTGACCCTGCTGCTGTTGGATACATAAGCTTCATAAGTCTCCATTGTAACCAGATTGGATTCATGGTCGAAACCTTCAAGCCAATGCTCGTCATAGTTTGGCTCCCTGTTGTTTTCTTCTTCTATTGCCTTAAATGTACTATATACCTTAATTCCCGCTATGGACATGAACAATACCATTGCGAGCGAAAATACCCTAAAAAAATGTTTCATTTTTCCTCCAAACATAACACCAACACTTCAAGGTCTTATGCATATTTGTCTTTCATAAGCTATGAAAAATAGCTGATTAGATTTATATATTATTTATTCTGATTCGTCATATAAATCATAGTACATATAAGAACATTATTCAATTAAAATTTCCTTAATTTTTAGCAACAACTCACTTAAGGCCTGCAATTTAACCTTACCCGACACCTGCACTACAGACTGGTAGTCAATCCTGCCTTACTTTTTATTCCTGCTGAAATCACCAGATTTGCCTCCCGACTTCTTCATCAACTTTACATCTGAAATTATCATGCTTCTGTCCACTGCCTTGCACATATCATATATGGTCAGGGCTGCAAGGGATACAGCTGTGAGAACTTCCATTTCAATACCTGTCTTTCCCATAGTTGTAGCCCTGGCGCTGATATGAATGCAGTTCTTTTCAGCATCAGGTTCAAATTTCATATCTATTCCGTTCATGAGTATATTGTGGCACATGGGTATGATTTCCCATGTTTTCTTTGCGGCCATTATCCCTGCAACCTGGGCAGTAGCTATGACATCTCCCTTTTTATGCTTGCCGCCTGTTATCATTTCAAGGGTTTTCTTTTCCATATATATATATCCGCTGGCTTCTCCGACTCTAACTGTGTCGTCTTTGTCTCCTACATCTACCATTTTTGGTCTTCCATCTTCATTTAAATGTGTTAACTTTTCCATATCAACCTCCTATTCCGTTCATATCTCTTGTTATTGGTTCATAATTACTGTCATTTATATGATGTTCTCTTGGTTTCATATCTATTGTATCAACAATAATCTTTTTAATCCCTTCCTCATTACCTAAAGCTGGTTTAACGTCTATTTCCAGATTTGAATGAAGACAAGGTTTAAGTTTTCCATCTGCTGTAAGCCTTAATCTGTTGCAAGTACTGCAGAAATGTTGTGATATTGGATTTATTAGTCCTATGGTTCCCTTGGCTCCTGGTATTTTATATGTTTTAGCGGGAGACCCATCTTCAGTCTTAAGCGGAATCAAATCCTTAAGCTTTTCAAGAACCACATCATTGGATATGAATTTTTCCTTGGACCAGCCTGCTGACAATCCAATAGGCATAAGTTCTATGAATCTTACATGTATATCATGGTTAAGTGTATATTCTGCCAATTCTTCTATTTCATCATCGTTAAATCCACCAATCAATACTGTATTTATCTTAATTGGTGTCAATCCATAATGAATGGCTGCCTTTATACCTTCTAAAACATCTGAAAGGTTTCCACCTCTTGTTATTTCCTTAAACTTGTCAGGTTTTAGTGTATCCAGACTTATATTCACCCTGTTGAGTCCTGCATTTTTTAATTTTTCGGCATTTTGAGCAAGCAAAATTCCATTTGTAGTCATTGCTATGTCTTTAATTCCTTCAAGGGCCGCCGTCTTTTTAATAAGCCATTCAATATTCTTCCTTACAAGAGGCTCACCTCCCGTAATTCTGACCTTGTCAAATCCAAGGTCTTCAGATGCTTCAATTATTTGATAGATTTCTTCAAGGGAAAGCATGTCAAGGTGTTCCTTTTTGCACACACCCTCCTCAGGCATGCAATACATGCATCTCAAATTGCACCTATCTGTAACAGAAACCCTCAAGTATCTTATATTTCTACCATATGAATCTTTCATATTTTCACCACTTTCCCAGTATTTGCAAAGGTATAGCCTCCCAGGTCATTCAATTCATCCTTCACTTTCTTGGATTTCATAACCTTCAAGAACATCCTCATTTTCCTGTTGTCCATTTCTTCCTTAAGTATTGCAAAATCATATTCCTCTTCCGCTAGAGGTATGAAATCCAGGTTCATGGTCATGGCTGCAGAATAGACTCCAAGTCCAGTATCTGCTGTTCCCGAAGATACTGCCGCAGCTACAGCCATATGGGTAGTCATTTCCCGGTCATAGCCTGCCACGTCATTTCTATCTATAGCTTCCTCCTTCAACCTGTAGTCGAGAAGGACTCTTGTTCCAGACCCCTTTTGTCTGTTAACAAAGGATATATCATCCCTTGAAAGGTCCTTTATTGATTTTATGTTCTTGGGATTTCCCTTCTGCACCATGAATCCCTGAATTCTTCCGAATCCCTTAACAAGCATAATATCCTTTGCTCCAAGGTATTTCTGAATGGCAGGAACATTGTAAACTCCTGTCTTTTCATCAAGGAGATGGATCGGTGCAAGATGACATTCACCCTTTCTAAGTGCCATAATACCACCCATGCTTCCCGTGTGGGCCGAGGACAGGTCTATGGTGGAATCCTTCATATGTATATGATTGTTTATGATGTCCATTACAAGGTCGTGGCTTCCAATGGATACAAGAGTATTTTCGATTTTTGTATAGTCTTTAAGCAACTCAACCTGAACAATTTCACTAGCTTCAAAACCTTCCTTTTCCTTTGGAATGACAAGTATTCCGTCCAACTTAACCGGTGCCCTAAGCAGTAGCAATAATCTTGCCTCCAAGTTTCCCCATTTTTACCCTTACAAATTCCTTGTACTTATATGAGGATACAACCCTCTTTGAAAGATGGGCCTGTATGATAGTAGGTTTTTCCCTTGGAAGGTTCATAAATTCCATGATTATTTCCCGGGCAATATTTCTGAAGACCATATATGCAGAAACTGGATATCCTGGAATCCCTATTACAGGCTTGCCCTTTATCTTGCCAAGGATGGCCGGCTTTCCAGGCTTTATTGAAAGTCCATGATAGCACACTTCCCCCAGGTCCTCCACTATGCTCCTTGTGTAGTCTTCTCTACCTGCCGAAGACCCTGCATTTATTATTGTAATATCGTTTTTCTCAACGGAATCCATAACGGTTTTCTTTATTTCTTCATAATCATCTCTTACGACTTCATATCTTGAAGGTATGGCGCCACATTCAAGAGTCAGTCCCTCGAACATCCTCGAATTTGATTCAATGATGTCTCCAATCTTAAGTAAGGTTCCAGGTTCCACAATTTCTGTTCCCGTAGGAATTATTCCCACCCTGGTCCTTGCGTAAACCTTAACTTCCTGAACTCCTCCATTAATAAGGGAGGCAAGATCAACCGGTCTTATTTTGTGGTTGGCAGACACTATCATCTCACCTGCAACTATATCCTCACCTACAGGTCTTATATGCTGCCAGGGTGATGCAGGTATCATTATTTGAACTTCCTGGTCGCTTAATTCGTTCAAATCCTCTATCATTATTACTGCATTGTATTGGCCATCTATAGGATCTCCTGTATCAACCACCTTGTAGTCTCGTCCCTTTACAAGGGTAAGAGGATTTCCTTCCCTTGCACTATAGGTAATTTCAGACTTGACAGCTATTCCATCCATGGCGGATGCATTGAAGTTGGGAGACGAATACTTGGCAAAGTATGGCTTTGCAGTCACCCTTCCAAGTGAATCCACTACGCTAATTGTTTCAACAGGCTTGTTTTCAAGTTCTTCCTTGAATTTTTCAAGATATCCCTTCAGGGCAACTTCAAGGTCTGTGTTTTCCAGATATATGTTTCTTTCCATATTCATGTCTACCTCTCTCATTCAGTATATACTTTCACAACATTACCTTTTTTGATTCCTTCTGTACCTGACTCTATTACTACATAACCTTCACTCTTTGAAAGTTGTGATATTGCTGCAGATTTCTTTATCAATGGATTGAAGAAATACTTTCCAGCATCCATTTCCAGCCTTCCCATAACATATGTTTCCTTACCCGGTGCCCCTGCAAGGTTATAGGTAAGCTGAGCTTCAACATACATCTCCACTGTTTCTTCCTTTTCAAGGAGTATCTTGAAGAGCTCCTTGCCGAATATGGTGAATATTATGGACGAGGAACCGGGATGTCCTGGCAGTCCAATAAGGGCGGTATTCCTTGCCATGGACATTATGGTAGGCTTTCCAGGCTTCACTGCCGCACCATGTACGAAAAGTCCAGGTTCTCCAAAGCTATCCAGTACATCTGCAGTAACATCCTTGATACCTGCCGAACTTCCTCCCGACACTATGACAATGTCTGCCTTGTCTATCCATTTTTCAACTTCATTGTAAAGACTACCTTCATCATCATTGACTATGGTCTTGTACAATATTTCTCCACCGTATTTTTCAATAAGGGCTCCAACTACAAAACTGTTTATATCCCTTACTTGGCCATGCTTTATATCTTCTTCAGGCCTTCTAATTTCATCTCCTGATGATATTATTACAGCGTTCGGCTTCTTAAAGACAGCAACTTCAGAAACTCCTATGGCACTAAGTGCTCCCACATCAAAAGCTGTTATCTTCCTGCCTTTTTTCACTATTACATCGTCTACGCTAATGTCTTCACCGATATATATTATATTTTCTCCCGGATGCATGGCCATATTGACTGCAACTGTATCTTCATCAAGCTTCTCCGTATATTCAATCATTACAACTGCATCTGCACCTTTGGGGAGCATTCCTCCCGTGGGAACATAAACGCAGGTGTTCTCCCCGACTTCCGTTTCAACTTCGGTTCCCATGAGAACCTCTCCAGAAACGTCAAGAAATACAGGCATGCTTTCAGATGCTCCTCCTGTGTCTGATGCCATAACCGCATATCCGTCTACAGTGGACTTGTTGAAATCCGGAATATTCACGGAGCTCATTATGTCCTTTGCACAATATCTGTCAAGGGCTTCACTTATGTGGACAATTTCCGTTTCTATCTCGATGTTTCCAAAGTATTTCTTCATCATTTCCCTTATTCTATCAGGTTCATATGCTTCTAGAAATTTCATCATTCCTCCATCCTCCAAGCAATCAGCTACCAGCCAATACTATAAGCTTTTTTTGTCATTCAAATCTTAGGGTAATTTCACATAACAGCGAGGTCTCGACTTGGAGGTACAACAATCTACCTTTAATATATTGAAGATTGTTGTACCGACGGAGTAGGGAGCTGTTATGTGAAATTGTCCATCCGTATACAAAAAAAGCCATCCAGTTGGATGGTTGCATTTCTCCTTTCCAAACCGGGAGGCGCAATCCTCACGGACTGAACCCATAGGCTAAATCGTCTTGATAAGAAAATTCAGCTCGGAGTATTTTCATTTTACACCTTTTTTTGCTGTTTTTCAATGTTTAATGATTAGGGTGTCAAAAGCCTAAAAATGAAAAATCGGCCCTTGAAAATTTAATACAGTATCTTATTCGACAATAAAAAGTGGTATAATTGTAT
>CAZFYP010000021.1:0-25603 GCA_964523535.1 uncultured Clostridia bacterium | reverse complement strand
TAACAAAAAGTAAGGCTAAAATGGAAGCGGCCTGGTTTTGGCCGCCTTTGTTCTTGTCTAAGAAAGTTTAAATTATCGGATGGATGAAAGTGTTGAAAGAAAAGGGATACAGAATATGTTAAAATAGAAATAAAACATGGTGAGAGACTTTATGGCAAATATATTGAAGGAAATATTCATTGATAATTGGGCAGAATTTAAAGTTATACATCCTGGCAAGATAAGAAAAGTAGTAATAGAAGAAGTAGAAAAGATGATGAAATGTGGAGATATCAAGAATGGATATCTTGAATACAGTTGCAATAAATGTGGTGAGGTCAAGAAGGTAGGATTCAGGTGTAGAAGCAGATTCTGCACATCGTGTGGAAAAGGATATGTTGATCAGAGAGCAGAAAGTATGACGAGTAAGCTGATAAAAGTGAAGCATAGGCATATGGTATTTACAATATCAGAGGAATTGAGAGAGTATTTCCGAAGGGACAGGAGGATGTTGGAGATATTACCGAGATGTGCGGCTAATGTGTTGAAAGCAGCATTTAAGGAAATGAGTAAAAAAGAGTCATTTATGCCTGGAATGGTGACGGTAATACATACATTTGGAAGAGATCTGAAGTGGAATCCCCACGTACACGTATTGGTATCCGAAGGAGGATGCGGGAAGATTACTCCGTGGAAAAACATATCCTACATACATTACGCAAGGTTGAGAAAAAGCTGGCAGAAGCTGTTATTGGATGGAATGAGTGAGAAGATAAAAAGCAGGGAATTCAAGAATTTGAAGAATAAGCTGTACAATACATATGATAATGGATTCTATGTATATGGAAAAGGCGAAGTGAAGAACGAAAGGGCTGCAACGCAATATGTAGGAAGATATACGGGAAGACCAGCAATAGCGAATTCTAGGATTGTGAAATATGATGGAAAGAAAGTGACAATATGGTATGAAAGACATGAAGATGGCCAGAGAGTGGAAGAAGAAATGGACGTAATGGAATTCATAAAAAAAGTCATAATACATATAGCAGACAAACAATTTAAAATGGTAAGATATTATGGAATATATGCCAACCATGCGAAAAAGAGACCATTCTTGTTGAAAATGGTAGATGAAAAGATCCAGGAGATAAAAAGAAGATACAAGACCTGGAGATACAGAATAATGAAATCATTCGGGCATGATCCTTTAACATGTGAAAAATGTGGAAGAACAATGGAACTGACGGATATATACTATCCGAAATATGGAAGTGTGATGGAACTGTATGAACGCAAAGAGTTGGCGAAGATTAAAAAGGAATATGAAGAAATTGAAAAGACCTACGATGCGGTGAAAAACTTGTCTAATGGAAGGCTCGAACCGTTTTTTGTTTAGGCAAGGGAGAAAAATGGCAAAGAAAAAGAAGAAACCCAAAGACAAGATCAGAGCAAGAATAAAAAGAGAAAAGAAACTAGAAAAGGAAAAAGAAGAAAGATTTGTAAGATTCAGATGTATTGAATGTGGCAAAGAAGAGGATATACCTAGGGATGTTGTGGAACGATTAGATTTTGAAGATGGAGGAGACCTTAGTGTGCCTCCAAGGTTTGACTGTACAGAATGTGACGGACAGATGGAACCCATACACTATGTCAGCGTACATGGTGTAACTTATGATATTAACAAAAATTAAGGCTAAAATGGAAGCGGCCCGTTTTTGGCCGCCTTTGTTCATGGGGATATGATAAAATTGGCACAATACTTGCTATACTAAGTAATATAGATATAATTACAGATACTATGAAAATCTGTAAAAGGTTGAGTACAAGTATTAAAAAGATGAGGGGGAGTGTAGCGAGATTAAGGATAAGGAGGTCACCTGAATTATCATACTAGTTTAATACGATTACTATAAACCTTTTGACAAATCCAATAAACTTAGTAAAGAAAGGAGTTTCATAATGATTGATTCTAATACAGAAAGAAAATCCAAGATAAAGAACGAAGAAACCCTGACACCGGCAATGAAAGACGACATGAGTCCCAAGAAACGACTGATTTATACTGTAACAGGTCCTATTCTTATGGTATTGGCAATCCTGCTGCTCACAGATGCTCTGACTAAATCCGGTGCCCAGGCAACAGGTGTAGCCCTATGGATGATCTTTTGGTGGATAACACGCCCTGTCAACATTACAATAACAGCAATTATACCTGTAGTTGCCAATGCGTTTTTCAATATGGCTGAAATGTCACCAGTGATTTCTCAATATTCATCTCCAGCCATTATACTTGTCTTCGGTTCAGGCCTCATAATCTTGCCATGGGCTGCAGTTGGTTTGGATAGACGTGTAGCGCTTAAGATATTGTCTGTCGTAGGACCGTCAATGAAGTCACAGGTTACTGTATGGTTGTTGGCAAGTATTGCACTGTCAACTGTATTGCCAAATGTTGCAGTAACAGCCCTCTTTTGTCCAATAGCCATTTCCATGCTGGCAGCAGCAGGATATCATGATATACCTTCAGCTGAACCAGCCGTTCCAATTCTACTTGCAATTGGCTGGGGTGTAAGTTTGGGTGGAGCAGGAACACCTTTGGGTGGAGCCATGAACCTGGCTGCAATTTCAGCTTTGGAGGAATTTACCGGTAGTGAGTTCATGTACATTGACTGGGTAGTAAGAATAGCACCCTACCTTATAATAGCATCACTTGTTCTACTTGCATGTATGCTGGCTATGCCTATGAAGGTCAATAGACTTGAAGGTACCAAGGAATATTTCACAAAAAGCTATGGTGAGCTTGGTCCAATGAAACGTGATGAGAAAATATGTGGTTCGCTATTTTTAATCGGCTTGTTGGGTGCATTTACAAGACCTCTATATGCAGGTATACTACCGGGTCTTTCACCGGCCTATATATTCCTTACCATAGGCTTCATTTCATTCTTCATACATACAAGTAACAAAGGATTCATGCTTACATGGGAATCTGCTCAGAAGGGAACCATGTGGGGAATGATGATTCTTTTTGCAGGTGGTTTGGCAATAGGTAAACTTTTGAATACTTCCGGTGCAAGCAGCAGTCTTTCGGAAATCGTTTCTGGATTGCCTCTTGATGGTGGAGTGTTCACAGTAATAGCCTTGGTAGTGTTTGTTCGTGCCATTGCAGAAGTAACAAACGGTACAACTGCAGCTGCAATCTGCTGTCCCCTTGTATTTCAATTGTCGACAGGACTTGGTTTGAATCCAATGCCTTACTGGTTTATAACTGTAATGGCTTTCAATGAAGAATTCCTGCTTCCAATCAGTGTACGTGCAATACCTGTAGGATATGGACTTGATGCAAAAAGAATGTTAAAACCTGGTGTTCCGTTGACTATCATCAATATGGCTGTAATAGTAATATTTGGTCTATTGGCTATGAAGTTCTGGCCAAGTTATGGAGACCTGCCATATCTATTCCAATAAAGAGTAACATAAATCCTAAAAGAGGATTTAAATAAAATAACATAAAATTCTAGGAGGAACAGAATAATGAAAGATTTTAATTTTAAAATACCACAGAACGTTGAATTTGGAATGGGAAGCCTTAAAAAACTTCCAGATATACTGAAAGAAAGTAAATTGGACCATGTCTTTTTAATATCTGATCCAGGAATGGAAAAAATAGGTGTTGTAAAGAAAGTAAAGGATATAATAGAAGCAGGAGGTCTTAAATGTACAACTTACTTGGATGTACTGCCAAATCCTCCAATAACAGTTGTGGAAGAAGCAGCAGCAAAATATAAGGAATGTGGAGCAACAAGTATAGTTGCCCTTGGCGGTGGAAGCCCCATAGATGTTTCAAAAGCAGTAGGATTACTTGCTCAATTTGGTGGAAATATTTTGGATTATGAAGGACTTGGCAATGTACCAGGACCAATTGTACCCATGATAGCAATTCCTACAACTGCAGGAACAGGAAGTGAAGTAACAGCTTCTTGTGTAATAACAGATGAAGCAAACAACTATAAGTTTTCTGTAATTAGTTATGAGCTGCTTCCCAAATATGCTATTTTGGATCCTGAACTTATAATGACAGCACCGGCATCAATTGCTGCTGCATGTGGTGTAGATGCACTGGTTCATGCATTGGAAGCATATCTGTCAACATTTGCATCTCCATTTTCAGATGCAATGGCTGAAAAAGCTATGGAACTAATAGGTGGAAACCTTAGAAAGTTTGTTGCCAACAGAAAAGATGAAGAGGCTGCATGTGCAATGATGGCAGGAAGTACCTTTGCAGGAATATCATTTGCATGGGCAAGACTTGGAAATGTACATGCCATGAGTCATCCCGTAAGTGCATACTTCCATGTGGCACATGGTGTTGCAAATGCTGTTATTCTTCCAACTGTTGTTGAATACAATGCTCCAGCAGACCAGGGAAGATATGAAGTTATTTACAACTATATACATGAAGGCGATGAAAAAATAGATGATTTCAAACCTGAAATGCTTGTTGAAGAGATTAAAAAGATGAATGCAGAATTGGGAATTCCAAAATCACTTTCAGAAGTTGGAGTAAAGGAAGACAAGATTCAGGAAATGGCAGAGGACGCCATGAAGAGCGGTAATATTGCTGCAAACCCAAGAAAAACAGAGCTCGAAGATATAATCGAACTATACAAGGTGGCACTTTACCAGAAAGAACTGGTAATTTAAGGTGGTCCTTGTGACACAATGGAGGATACTATGAAGTATGGATATTCAGGAAAAATATTAAAAATAAATCTAAGCACCTCAACTATTAGCCAGGAAACCGTAACAGAAGAAATGATGAGAAAGTACATGGGCGGAAAGGGTCTGATTTCATACTATCTAAAAAGGGATATAACAAGTGATATAGATGCCTTTTCCGAAGAAAACAAGCTCTACTTCATGACTGGAGTCATGTCAGGCATACCTGCAGCAGGTACTTCAAGAATGATTATGGGAACAAAATCACCGGTAACCGGTGCATTTGGAATGGCTGAATCAGGAGGATATGTAGCTACAGAGCTGAAAAAAGCAGGTTGGGACGGTATTGTTGTTGAAGGTAAGGCAAAGGGTCCTGTATATCTGAACATTGAAGACAGCAAGGTTGAAATCAAGGACGCATCCCATCTATGGGGCAAAAACATTGGAGATACCAATGAAATGCTCAAAAAGGAATTAGACAACAACAGAGTTAAAATAGCCCAGATAGGAATAGGAGGAGAAAATCAGGTCCTCTATTCATGTGTTATAAATGACTTGAAGCATGCCTGTGGAAGATGTGGAATAGGTGCAGTAATGGGAAGTAAAAACCTAAAGGCTGTAGCAATAAAAGGAACGGAAAAGATAAAATTCAAGGATCCTGCAAGGATTATGGAAATCAGCAAATGGTATGCTTCGGTCTTCAAGGACAATCCCCTTTCAAATGGTCTCTACCTTTATGGTACAGCGGCTGGGGTAAAGCCTACATCAGACGGTGGAATATTTCCTACAAGAAACTTCAGGGATGGTCAATTTGAAAAAGCCGGCGATATATCAGGACAGCATATGGCAGAAACAATACTCATAAAAAGAGAAGGGTGCTTTGCATGTCCTGTTAGATGCAAGCGTGTTGTCAAGGTTGATCGTGAAGACTTCAAGGTTGATCCGAAATTCGGTGGTCCCGAATATGAAACAGTAGGTTCTATGGGCTCAATGTGCGGTATTGGTGATATAGAAGTAGTAGCAAAGGCTCATGAATTGTGCAATGACTATGGAATAGACACCATATCGGCGGGAGTAAGTGTATCATTTGCAATGGAATGCTTTGAAAAGGGTATTATTGACAAGGAAATAACAGGTGGAATAGAACTTAATTTTGGAAACGAAAAAGCTCTCTTGCAGCTTCTAGAAGACATAGCAAATCAAAAAGGCTTTGGGAAAATACTTGGCAAGGGAGTCAAGTATATGTCAGAACTTTTCGGAAAAAACTCCTGCGACTTTGCAATGCAGGTTAAAAACCAGGAACTTCCAATGCATGACCCCAGGGGAAAAACAGGAGTAGCTTTGGGATATTCAGTTTCTCCAACAGGTGCCGATCATATGCAGGCAGGCCACGATGTACTTGTTGCCAACGAAGGATTTGTACTCGAAGAAATGAAACACCTTGGATGGAATCATCCAATAGATCCAAAGGAAATGAGCAAGGATAAAGCTCTCATGTTTGGAATTATGGAAAAGTGGTGGTCTTTTCTCAACATGGCAGGAGTATGTTTCTTCATACCTGCACCACGTGGATCAATGCCTGTTCTTACCTTGCTTGAGTTGATGAATTGTGCAACTGGATGGGATATAACACCTGAAGAAGCTTTGGAGATTGGAAAAAGAGGAATAGACGATGCCAGGTTGTTCAACTACAGATTTGGAGTTGATGAAAAGGATGAAGTCCTTCCAAAAAGGCTTCACCAGCCTCTAGAAAACGGAGCCCTCAAGGGTCACTCCATTGACAAGGAAGCCTTTCTAGATATGAAACAAGAATACTACAAGTACATGGATTGGGACACAAAAGGAAATGTAGTGGAAAAGACTGAATACTGTGTAAACAGTTAAGGATTTAATTAGTCACAAGTAAAGAAATAGGAACATGTATGGTAGTTGGTTATCCCAAGCTTGTATACAATAGAACAGTGCCCGGATAAAGAGCACATATAACTTGGGGATAAGATTTAATAAAAAAGTTCCCGGCAGAAAGTGAATTCTGCCGGGAGTTTTTTATTATTGTTGGCTATTTTATTGCGCTGAAGCTTTTATCTCCGTGTTTTCCTTGTCGGCTGGAGTAAGTATACGTGCTGTCCAGTTTTCAGGATCTGATTTTTGCTTGGTTTTGGCGAATATCCAGAAGCCCAGTCCCAATGCGAAGTATAGAAGAAGTACCATCCATGATGACAAGCTCATGGCTACTCCACATGTGTAGATTATGTATAGGGTAAAGAGTACGCTTACTGTACCTATGAAGTTTCCAGCCTTTGCCTTGAAAGGTCTTTCCCAAGCTGGTTGTTTCCTTCTAAGAATCAGGAAGGACACTGCAACCATGAAGTATACTAGGCCTGCAGTCACTCCGTAGATTGAATAGATGTAGTTTATCCAGCTTTCAGGTGCAAATACCGTGAAGTAGACGGACAATGCTCCAACTGCAAGATTAGCTTTCCAAGGCTGACCATGCTTGTTGATAGATACAAGTGAGGATGTAAGCTGTCTCTGTCTTGCAGCACCGTAAATTGTACGTGATGCACTTAACCAGAAACCGGAAAGTGTTGTGATACATGTCAATGTTCCCATTATTACTATAGCCATTCCCAACCAGTGCATTCCTATGAGGTCTGCGACTCTTGGGTCAACTATGTCTGTTTCCAGTACCCATTCTGTTGTTACTATACCACCTACGCCAAATACTGCCAGGCCATATACCAGAAGTGTAAGACCAAGAGATATTATAAAGGTCTTCCAAAGCTTTTTAACTGGGAAGTTTGCTTCCTCTGCCAGTTGAGGTATAAGATCGAATCCAACGAATTTCATAATCAGAAGTCCGACTGCGGCTGAGAATCCTGGAATTCCGTTGGGGAACCAGCTTGGGCTGCTTGAAAGTGTTTGATAGCTCCAGCTGTCGCTTGTAATGAAAGTGATTGATGCAAATATGGATACGACCAATGTACTCCAGAACATAAGACTTTGAATTCTTGCCAGCCATTTTATTTCAAAATTGGTTAAGATATACCATAAGACCAGTATGACTGCTGCGATTACTTTTACTTGACTAAATTCAAGGGGATATATGTAGCTCGACATTGTTGCTATTCCATAGGATACCGTAGGCATGGCCATTACATATAGAAGTATTAGTGCCCAGCCTGAAAAGAAGCCTATGTCCCAGTTGAATGCATTGGAAATCCATACATTTTCACCACCTGCAAAAGGAAGCATTGATGTCATTTCCGAATAAACAAGACAAAGGGGAAGTACGAACAGTGCACATATGGCAAGTGCCCAAAATGATCCAGGTCCACTCAATTCGAACCAGTATTTTATTTCAACCATCCAGGCAGCTATCATTCCACCGGCGGCCATTGCAATTATTTGATGCATTGACAATTCTTTTTTTAATTGATTACCCATTTATAAATTCCTCCACTCTTTATTGTTTTATACTTTCAAAAAGGTTTATAACTCCGTCTGTATCTATTACCTGACAGTATATATTGTTCATTATTGTGAGCTCGGCATCGTGAAGCTCCATAGTTGCAGCTGCACAGCAGTCTTCCACTACTAGAACCTTGAAGCCTTCATCTGCAAGATCTCTAACAGTCGATGCCACACACTGGTCTGTAACTATTCCCGTTACAACTACTGTTTCGATTCCCATGTTGGATATAAGCTGACTGTAGTTTGTTCCTGCAAGTACGCTGTCTGTAGTTTTGTTGACAATTATATCGTCTTCCAATGGTGTGAGGGGTTCGACCATCTGAGCAGAATATGACTTGACAGGAATCAGCATTCCGTTCCAACCAGGTGTCTTTTGAACTGGAGATCTGTCATCGCCATTGTTCTTAAGGCAGGCTATTCTTCCGTAGGTAACTTCCATTGAGTTGTCCCTGAAATAGTCTATGAGTTTCTTGTTGTTGGGTATTACAGTGTCGTGAAGTCTGTCGAAATATGGTTCCCATCTGTCCCATTCTCCCATTTCCTTGAACATCTTTCCTTCACCGAAATCTTTGAGAACAAATTCATTCTGAAGGTCTACTACCAGCATTGCAGTCTTACTCATATCTGGAATCACCTTAGGCAAGTCCTTGGCTGTTGCATAATAAAACGATACATATTTACTTTCATCAAACATATAAATTCATTCCTCTCTTTTTTTATTGCCTAGCTAAGGCAATTGCTCTTGTTGAATTATCCCGGTTAATTCTTATATCATTATATAAAGCAAATAGCGTGCCAAAAAAATGAAATGCAACAAAAAGTGAGTTTTTGCAAGGCTTGTGGAGAATTAATCTTGTCTAGAAACTGAAATAGACATAAAAAAGCTGTTACCATTAGGTAACAGCTTTAACCTTAAGTAGACACTAGTTCTTTGATTTTAAATCGTATTTTTTAATTTTTTCATATAAACTTTTCCTGGTTAAAGAAAGCTTTTCTGCAGTCTTACTTATATTCCAGTCGTTCAGTTCCAGAGACTTGGCAACATAGTTTTTCTCGAAGAAATATCTGGCATCACTGAGATTTTTGCTGTAGTCTGTTTGCATAGTGCCTTTTCCTGATATTTTAGAGGGTAGTTCATCATAAATGATATTACCGTCTACGGAGTAAACAGTAAGCCGTTCAATTGCATTTTTCATTTCTCTTATATTACCAGGCCAGTCATAATCCAGGAAGTTTTTCTTTAGTGAATCAGATAGCTCAATTGCTTTCTTTCCGAATTCATTTGCGAACTTTTTTGAAAAATAATCAAAAAGAAGCACTATGTCGGCTTTACGGTCTCTTAATGAAGGTAGTGTTAGAGGGATTACATTGAGCCTGTAAAAAAGGTCTTCTCTGAAGTTTCCTTCTACAATTTCCTCTTCCAGATTTTTGTTGGTGGCTGAAATAAGTCTAAAATTGGATGTTATGCGTTTGTTGCCACCTACACGTTCGAAAGTTTTGTCCTGAAGTACTCTCAAGAGTTTTGCCTGCATGTCCATGTTCATTTCGCCTATTTCGTCAAGAAAGAGAGTGCCGCCGTTTGCCATTTCAAACTTGCCTATCTTCTTGCCAATGGCACCTGTGAAGGAACCTTTTTCATGACCGAAAAGTTCGCTTTCAAGAAGGGTGGGGCTCAAGGCGGCACAGTTGACTTTGACTATGAGGTTGTCTTTTCTCTTGCTTTTGTCGTGAATGCTCTGTGCCACAAGTTCTTTTCCTGTACCGCTTTCACCAAGAATAAGTATGTTGGAGTCGGTTTGGCATATGATGTCTATTTTATCCTTGATGATTTTAATAGAGGGGGAATTTCCTATGAACATGTCTGCTGCTGAATTCAAGGATTCTTTCATATATTCATTTTGTTTTACATTGGTGACGATATTTATGGCTTTCTTGACTTCTATGAGAAATTCTTCGATATCCAAAGGCTTTTGTACATATGAGAAGGCACCAAGCTTTATTGCCTTTACTGCGTTTTCTATGGACCCTTCACCGGTAATGACTATAATGGGAACTTGCTTGTTTATGGTCTTGATTTTTTTTATGAATTCAAGACCTCCCATTTCAGGCATGTACATGTCAGTTATTATCAAATCACAGTCATAGGACTCAAGGAGTTCAAGTCCTTCCCTGCCATTGTTTGCAGTATGAACAGTATATCCTTCCTTTTCCAGGATTTTACTGTATATGCCTGTAATTCCCTTATCGTCATCGGTCATTATTATGTTACGAGCTATCATTTATACCACCCTTCCCTTCCGGATTATGAAAGTCAATTTACATGTTTAAGATTGCTTGCCTGCTTCCTTGTTGAATACAAGTGTGAATTCTGTTCCTTGACTATCGCTTTTTACTTCAATGTTTCCGTCCATTTTAGTCATTTCCCTTTCTACAATCCATAATCCAAGTCCGTGGCCTTCCTTTCCCTTTGTTGAGAAAAAGGGCTTGAAAATATTGTCCATGATTTCATGAGGAATGCCGCTTCCATTGTCGGTAATCTTGACTTCCACCTGGTCTTCTTCTCTTGACCTGGTTGATATTTCCAACCTTGGATTTTCCTTGGGCAATGCATGTATGGCATTTGATATGAGATTTATAAAAATCTGCTTGAGAACATCCCGGTTGGCTGAAATCTTTGGAAGATCTTTTTCAAAATTATTAATGATGGAAAAGGTCCTTCCAGGCATGGAGTGGCTTTCTATAAGGATGACCTGTTCAAGTATCTTGTTCAGTGATACCGGTTCAGTCTCCATGGTGGATTTTCTTGAAAATTCAAGAATATGGTTTATTATGGTTTCCGATCTTGAAATACTTTCATCTATGGTGCTGAATATTTGGTCAGTTTCTTCCCTTGACTGGTCATCCCTTGTGTTTTCGGCAACAGTAAGCTTCAATAGATGCTGAGCACCCTTGATTACCATAATGGGATTTCTAAGCTCGTGTGTTACTCCTGCCATCATCTGACCTATGCCTGCCATTTTTTCCCTTTGTACCAGTGTCTTTTCAAGTAGATACTTGTCTGTAATGTTTCTGTTAAATATAACCCATTCTTTTGCAGGTTCATTCTTGTTGGCTATTGGATAGCTTAATACTGTATAAAGCTCATTGCCGTGGGTTATCTCCGATGATGATTCTTCCTGTGATGCCAGGTCAGTTTTCAGAGGACACTTGTCGCAGGGTGTATTCCTGTCAAATAGAATGCTGTAGCACTTATTTCCCATAATCTCTGAAGAAGTATCTAGTTTTTCAATGCCCTTGCTATTCATAAGTAAAATGTTGAAATACTTGTCGATTTTCATCACCAACTGTGGATAACTGTTGAGGACTGCTTCAATTTCCTTTGTCTTGTATTTCAGATTTTCTGTATATTCGCTTATGGAATCCGTCATGGTGTTTATAGAACTTTCCAATTCTCCAATTTCATCATTTGAACCGATGTGGATCCTGCTTGAATAATCTCCTGAAGCAATGGTGCTGGTATGACTAACAAGCTTGCTTATGGGCAGGGAAATCAATTTATAGAGAAGTAAACCGATTACTATAAAAATGAATATGGACACCAAACTGATAAGGAGTAAGTAATTTTTATTAATTCCTGTAATATTCTTGTACATGTCCCAGTTGACATCGAGGCCTATGGACCATTCTGTATTGTCAATGTCCGTATATGCAATTGCATGAAGTTTGTCGTCAGGCTGCTTGCTATAGTTTTTGAAATCCTTGTTTCCATTTGTCATATCGACAAGTATGGATTCATATTCCTTGTTTTGATTCTCGGTAATAAGGTTCATGGACAGTGGCTTTCCCTTGTCCTTGCTTATTGATTCCGACTCCGGATGATAAATTACATTTCCAGACCTGTCTATTAGGAATGCAAAACCTGAATCCGATAGCCTGAAATCCGATAAGATGGAACTTATATTCTTTGATGTTACATCTGCTGACAATACTCCCAGGAAGATATCCTCAACATAAACAGGGTATGAACAGGTTATAGTCCACCCATTGCCCAGCCAGTCCGTATATGGTTGAGTCCATAGGAGCTTCCTGTCGGGGTTGTTTTCGGGTTTGGCTATGTCGTAATATATGTCCTTGTCAAAGTTGTGGTTGAGACCGAAGCTGTCCAGATTTGTTTGAGGTGTTAGGAACATGAGATTGTCAGGTGTGATGAAGTATATCCATCCCATGTCGGACAATCTGTCTCTTGCTGTTGCAAAGTATGGAGAGATTTCTTTGAATTTTTCGATTCTTGATCTTTGAGATTGGTTGACATTGTCTGGTTCAGGAATATAGACACTGATATTGTCTGTCTCGGTGTAGACAGTATCTGTATTTTCATTTTCCATAGACAGTTCAATTAATTTGGCTAGATGAAGTATTTCGTATTCCACAAGTTTAAGGTCTTGTGACAGCACTGTACTCTTTTCCTCGACAAGCTTGACGAGACTTTCTTCTGAGAAGCTCTCATTTTTCTTTTGTTCTACGCTAAAGTATAGTATGTTTACCCATACCAGGGGGATGATTCCGATAAGTATAAAAATCAATATGATACGTGTAATTATGGATTTGCTCATATTTCACCACCTGAGATTCTTAGTTTAATTATATATTAAAACATAGATACTGTGTTGAATAAATATTGTATTTGGTTCACCTTTTGATTTTAATTTGTAGAGAAGTGTTTGTAATCTTATTGAATATGAAGCAAAAATCGTGCCATAATATTTATTAGAAAAACATTGAAATATCAATGTTTTTAAGTTGAAGAAAAGTGGACGTGTTTACTTTGGGTGACAGAAGTGTTTAGTAGAGTATACAGTTTATAATTTAAAATACTTGTTGAATTAAATATGTTTCTTAGGTTTTGTTTAGAAAATATTTCCCGGGAAATATTTAAATGGTTTTTTAGTAATTATATATAGCAATATGTATCAGGAAAAAATAAATTATTACAGTAGACCTTGTTCAAGAGAGGACCCTGCCTCATTAGATGGAAATCAGGTTTTAGAAATATTATTATACCGAAAAAAGTAAAAAGATTGCTTGGTAGAAATGAATCTTACGGGTGGTTTTTTGCATTTGAATTCTTATAGGATAAAGACTCTGTAAATGATTATAAATACAGATAAAAAGGGTATAAATAAATATTAGTCTAATGAAAAGGATGTGAGGTAATGAAAAAGTTTGTAGGTAACTCCATGTTTCAGCATCAGATAGAAGATTATTTGGAAAAACTTATGCCCTATGCGGTTTTGGCATTTTGGGTATCTGCCTTCACAGTCGCTTTTTCATCCATTCCTGTACTATATATTTGGCTTAATGGCATATTTGGCTTCATATTTCTGTTAATGTATATACTCAAGGGACATATTAATGTTCATATAAAGCTTTCTGTTACTATACTTTTCCCCTTTGTCATAGGGATAATATCCTTCATGGATGGCGGGTTTATTAGTGGCGGAGTTACGTTGATTCTCATAAGTAATCTACTGGCTGTAATGCTTATGCCAAAGAGGGAAAGTCGCTTAACAAGTGTATTCTCACTTGTGATTCTGGGTGTGCTTTGGATATGGTTTCGCATGGTTGGACGTATGGCTTATGTGGAGGATGCCATATTTATTATACAGTATGTGGTAATGGCTATATTTCTTTTGATTCTTCATGTGGTGGTGTATACTGTACGTCATTTCCTTGACATGACAATAGAAGAACTTGAAGACACCTTGGAGACAGTCAATGAGCTTGCATACTTCGACCAGTTGACCGGTCTTGAAAATGTTCATATGATGGGTAAAATACTGGATGAAAATTCTGTGGAACTGGGTGATGCAGGCTATATAATCATTGTTAAGATAAGCAATCTCCGTACCATGAATACAGTCCACGGTGATGAGGCTGTGGATGAACTTCTTAAGATACTTGCAGATAGAATCTTGGATTGCAGCAGCGACGGAGACAGAGTTGCTAGAATTGATGGAGGTACTGTGGCTATCTGGTATCGTGATTATCATGGAATAGATATTAGTTACAGACTTGAAGAACTCAGTGAGAAAATATCAGGGGAAATTAAGTGCGGTGAGGCTATTTTAAGGCCTGCTTACTATATTGCCTATGCCCGCCATGACGGTGGTGTACATAGAAAGACCTACGAAGAAGCCCGTGTAGCCATGGCATATGCAAGGGAGGAAGAAATTAGAGAACCTCTCTTCTATGACAGTCAACATTCCAGATCCTTCAAAGAAAGGGATAAGTTGAAGGAAGAGATTTATGAAGCATTGAATGAGAAGGCTTTTTATGTGGCATATCAGCCAAAGATAGATATAGTTACAGGACAAACAAGGGGAGTGGAAGCACTTGCCAGGTGGAAGACGAAAAGTGAAAATTCAGTAAGTCCTGGAATGTTCATTCCGCTTATTGAAGAAATAAACAAGGCTTTGACCTTTACAAATCAGATTATCGACAAGATATTTGATGATTGGAACAATCTCATGGAGTGTTATGGACAAGGGATTACTGTATCCATAAACGTTTCTCCTGCTGTATTCATGTCTCCGGATTTTTGTGAAGGATTGAAGACCAAGGCCAGGGAAGCAGGAATTCCAAATGAAGCCATAATGCTAGAGTTGACTGAGGAAGTAATGATACACAATCTTGCCAAGGTAGTTGATATACAGCAAAGACTTAAAGAAGCAGGATTCAAGCTTTCCTTGGATGATTTCGGATCAGGATATGCCTCATTCACATACCTGGTCGAGATGGCTTTTGATGAGATCAAGATTGACCGGAGTCTCATATGGTCCCTGGAATCTGATGGAATGGAGCCCATGGTCGGTGCGATTATTCACATGGCAAAAGGTCTTAATATCGATCTTGTTGCCGAGGGTGTGGAGACTGAAGAGCAGAAAAGGAAACTAGAAGAACTCGGTTGTCATTTCATGCAGGGATATCTCTTTGCAAAGCCCCAGCCTCTTGAAAATTAAAATGAATATATGGCCTTATAGATAAATAAGGTGAATTATTGAAAACAATTTGTGAAATATGAAAACACGCTGCAGGAATCAGACTCCCAGCGTGTTTTGTTATATGAATATGCAAGATGCGAAAAGGGGCTGTTGGAACAGCCTCTTTGTTTTCATGTTGGCAGTTTTGCCGCCTACAGCCATTGAATTGATGCAGGAAACGCAGTATACAGCTACATCCTGACATGGCATTTGAGCCGCTCGTTTCTTCTGAAACTTGTTGACTTCCTCTATGGATATGGCAGGATATGTTGTGCATTTTCACCGGGCCAAAGTGTTTGTTAAGCGGTGCAAGTGTTTTCCAAGCAAAAACATTGAACAAATATGGATTTAACCTTAATTTAGAGTTTAAATTTTCCTGTAAATAATATAGAATATAAATTACGGAAATGTAACAAAACTGTATCTTATAAGTTTAAATAATCACTATGGTCACTATTTGCTCAATAGATATTGTGAGTATAAGCTGTGACCCTATTGATCTGGATAGAATACATTAAAAGGAGATTTGATTATATGAGTGAAAATGGAAAATACGAGGTGATATCATGGGCATGACAATGACGCAGAAGATACTGGCAAAGGCATGCGGTATGGAATCGGTAAAGGTAGGGGAGATACACGAAGTGAATGTGGATCTTGTAATGGTGACGGATGTAATGTTTCCAATGGTGCCTGATACCCTTGAAAAGATGAACTGTGACCAGCCCCACAGCCCTGAGGATGTTCTGGTTGTAATAGACCATTATGCACCTGCTCCAAATATTAGTTCTGCAAATCAAAACAATTACAGCAGGAAGCATGCCAAAAGATACGGCTTCAATGTAATTGAAAACCAGGGAGTATGCCATACAATACTTCCGGACATGGGATATGTTTCACCAGGAAAAGTAATATTGGGAAGTGACTCCCATACAGTGACATATGGAGCTCTTGGAGCATTCTCTTCAGGCCTTGGTGTAACGGATATTACTGCTGCCATAGCAACGGGTCATCTGTGGATGAAGATTCCAAGTGCAGTAAAGGTTGTTCTTACTGGGAAACCTGCTGACAATATCCAGGGCAAGGATGTAATACTCAATGTATTGGGAAGTATTACTGCAGAAGGTGCAAGATACATGAGTATAGAAATTGTAGGACAAGGACTTAAGCATCTTGGAATAGATGACAGGTTTACTATGGCCAACATGGCAATAGAAGGCGGAGCAAAGAACTGCGTCATAGAGCAGGACCAGATTACAAGGGAATATCTTGAAGGCGTACTTGATGAAGACTTCGAATTTGTAACAGCTGATGACGATGCAGTCTATGACCAAGTCATGGAAGTTGACTTAAGCAAGCTTACACCCCAGATTGCAAAGCCCTCCTCGCCTGACAATGTAGTACCAGCCAGCCAGGTGGCAGGAACTAAAATCGATCAGGTATACATAGGTTCATGTACAAACGGAAGGATTTCAGACCTTAGGAAGGCTGCCAAGATCCTTGAAGGAAAGAAGATACACGAGGATGTAAGAGTATTCATAACTCCAGGTTCACAGGAAGTTTACATGAAGGCTGTAGAGGAAGGTCTCATGAAGATATTCATCGATGCAGGAGCCTTTGTAAACGGACCTTCATGCGGAGCATGCTTTGGTGGACACTTTGGAATAATCGGAGACGGAGAAGTCTGTCTTTCGACTACAAACCGTAACTTCGTAGGAAGAATGGGATCCAAGAAGGGTCTTGTATACCTTGCATCACCCATAACGGCTGCAGCCTCTGCACTGACAGGCGTCATAACTGAATATCAGGAGGCCTTATAATGGAATTCAAGGGAAAAGTATATAAATATGGAAAAAATGTAGACACGGATGTAATCATACCGGCAAGATGTCTGACAACAAAGGTAGAAAGCGAACTTGCCAAGCACTGCATGGAGGATATCGATGCCGACTTTGCATCAACTGTTGAAGACGGAGACATCATCATGGGTGATACAAACTTCGGTTGTGGAAGCTCAAGAGAGCAGGCTGTAATGGCAATCAGGGGATCAAAGGTGAAACTGGTTGCAGCAAAGTCCTTTGCAAGGATATTCTACAGAAACTGTGTAAACAATGGAATCTGTCCTCTGGAGATTAAGGACGACCTTTACGACAAGATAAACCATAAGGACCTGGTATCTTTCAACATAAGGACTGGAAAAGGTCACAACCATACTACGGGTCAGGACCTTGCTTTCGAGCCAATGACCGGAAGGGTGCTTGAGCTTCTTCAGGAGGGTGGAATAATAGAATCCGTAAGAAAAGAGATGGCGGAAAAGGAATAGACAGACTGTAAACAATATCTATAGAGGATTGGTGAAAACATGAATGAAATAGAAAGAATCATTGCTAAACATGCCGGCGTCGATAGTGTGAAGCCGGGAGAAATAGTAGAAGTTGAATTGGACTTTGTAATGACCAATGATGGTACTACAGCTCTTAATATAGACATATTCGAGAATGAACTTGGATGCGACAAGGTCTGGGACAATGAGAAACTAATAATGATAATGGACCACTATATACCAAGCAATACAATTGCTGCTGCAAACTCCCACAAGATAATGAGGGAATTCGGCGTCAAGAATGACCTTAAATATGTTTACGACGGAGTAGGGGTATGTCACCAGCTTATGCTTGAAAAGCACGTTGAGCCAGGCCAGTTGATAATTGGAGCTGATTCACATACCTGCTCTTACGGGTCCGTAGGAGCGCTTTCAACTGGAATGGGTTCTACAGATGTTGCAGTATCATGGATTGATGGTAAAACATGGCTAAAGGTGCCTGAAACCATCAAGATCGTACTTGATGGTCAAATGCAAAAAGGTGTTTATGCCAAGGACATGATACTGAAGATAATTGCAGACCTTACTGCCAAGGGAGCCACCTATAAGGCTGTCCTTTTCGAAGGTGCTGCTGTTGAAGCCATGTCAATATCTGAAAGAACTACTCTTTGCAACATGGTAATCGAGGCAGGAGGCAAGTTTGCCTATATCAAGCCTGACCAAAAGGTAAAAGAATATATGGCTGGCCAGGGAAGGGATCTTGAAATAGACTATGAAGAATGTACAGATGGCCAATATGAGCAAATTATAACATATGATGTTTCTGAAATTCAGCCCCAGATAGCATGTCCTCATTCAGTTGACAATGTTTGTGACTTGAAAGAAGTTGAAGGAATGGAGATGGATGAGTTCTTCATTGGAGCATGTACAAACGGACGTTACGAAGACCTGGAGGTTGCAGCTGCGATACTCAAGGGCAAGACTATAGCTCCAAATGTGAGACTCATAATAACTCCAGCATCAAGAGACATATATAAGCAGGCTGCAAGAGAAGGACTCCTTGAAATATTCATGGATGCTGGAGCAATGATTTCAAATCCATCCTGTGGTACCTGCTTCGGAACCGAGGGACTACTTGGAGACGGTGAAAAGCTTCTTTCCACTGCCAACAGAAATTTCATCGGCAGGGTTGGATCCAAGGATGCCTTCATCTATCTGGCAAGTCCGGCAGTAGTGGCGGCATCGGCAATTAAAGGAAAGATAAGTGATCCTAGGGAGGTGCTGTAATGAGCAAGGTAATAAAATTCGGAGACAACATAGATACGGATCAGATTGTTGCTAGTCAGCATCTAAGTTTGCCAAACATAGAGGCAATGAAACAGTACACTTTTGAGCATCATGCAAATTTCACTGACAATTTCGAAAGTGGAGACTTTGTAGTAGCTCATGAGAATTTCGGATGCGGTTCATCAAGAGAACAGGCACCTGCTGTTATGAAGGCTCTGGGAGTCGAAGCTGTAATAGCAAAAAGTTTTGCCAGAATCTTCTTCAGGAATGCAATCAACCTTGGAATACTGGTTATTGAATGTCCCGATACAGACAAGATAGGCAATCTCGATGAAATTTCACTTGATCTTGACAATGGAAAGATTATCAACAAGACAAAGAATGAGCAATATTCCATAGTTCCATTGACAGGATTTCTCAAGGATGTCCTTGATGCAGGTGGAATAGTGCCTTACAAGAAGGCAAGGATGGACAAGTAGGAAAAGATACTTGAATTTAATATTTTAAATGAACACCCCTTGAAAAAATTAAATTTTCAAGGGGTGTTTTTGTTATAAGGAATTCAATTAAGCATAAGCTTAATTAAGTGTTGACTTAATCAAAAAGTCCTGCTAAAATGATTAAGTATTAACTTAATTGGAGGTTTTATGGTAGAAATTTTGAAGGCTCTGGCCGATGAAAATAGATTGAAAATCATTGAAATGCTGCTGGAAAAGAAGTACTGTGTTAGGGCAATATCAGTGTATCTGGACATATCCGAACCGGGAGTGTCACAGCATCTAAAGGTATTGAAATCCTGTGGACTGGTAACTGGAAAGAAAGACGGTTATTTCATGCATTACCGTGTTAATGAAGAAAAGATAGCTGAGGCATCAGAATATTTAAAATCCCTTATTAATAAAAACCCTGAAGATTTCAGGAAAAATAATCATTGTCATCATGGTGAAAGGACGTGTAAATAAATGTATTATGTAGCAGGAGCTTTTCTATTGTTATCATTTATGAAAAGCAAAAAGAAAACAAAAATGGCCTTGAAGAAGGCTTGGAAGTCATTTGAAAATATCTTCCCCAAGTTTTTGGGTGTCATCATTTTGGTAGGAATCGTTCTTGCCTTTTTCGATGAAGAGGCTGTATCAAGAATCATCGGAGCTGAATCAGGTCCAATAGGTGTATTCATAGCAAGTGTAGCAGGGTCCATTACTCTTATTCCGGGATTTGTGGCATTTCCCATGGCTAAAGTCCTCCTTGACAACGGTGCAGGACTTATGCAGATAGGTGCCTTCGTATCTACCTTGATGATGGTGGGTATAGCAACATATCCTGTAGAAGTCGAGTATTTCGGCAGGAAGGTAACTATTATCAGAAATGTAATGGCATATTTATTGTCATTCATAGTAGCATATATTATTGGAAAGGTGGCAGGTGGAGTATGGTTTTAAAAAAATATTTATTTCCAATCTTTGGAATATTAGTAATATGTTTCATGTTCCTGGTCAACAATGAGCTGGGCACGGCGGGTGCTACCATAACGATGGATTCTCTCTTTGAAATGCTGTCTATACTCCCACCGGTATTTATTCTTCTTGGTCTAATGGATGTATGGGTGCCCAGGGAGACTATGATCAAGTATCTTGGAGAGCATTCAGGAGCAGGTGGAGTTATAATAGCATTCATAATGGGTTCCGCAACGGCAGGTCCCCTTTACGGTGCATTTCCTGTGGCGGCAGTATTGATGAAGAAGGGAGCCAAGTTTTCAAATGTACTTATTTTCATAGGTGCCTGGTCCACGACCAAGTTACCCATGTTCATGTTCGAGTTCAAGGCACTTGGAGCAAGATTTGCAGTAACTAGACTACTTGTCGATATTGTAGGCATAATGATTATAGCCTATACAATCAATAGGATGATTTCAAAGGAAAACATAAAAGATATATATGAAAAGGCGGAGAGCTTTTAAAAGAGTATAAGGAAAGAAAGATAATCCAGAAAATGGATCTTGAGAATTACAATATTCAATATGGTCATTGATAAGAATAGACAGCAAAGTTTTTGTGTATACAAACATGAAGACTTTGCTGTTTATTGTTTAGAAGGTATTTCCTGGGAAATACATAACTTATCACAACTAATTTTGCGAGCTTTTCAGCTTTAAAGTTTTTTCAACACTTAAGCTGAAATAAAATCTTGGTTTCAAGTTTGTCTTCTGGAAATTTTCCTGGGTCATTGAGATAGTATTCATATCCTATATATGTTCCTTGAAGATGGTTTTCTTCCATCCATTCCATAAGAATGTTATATGATGATTCCAGCTTTGTGTAAGACCCCATGTGTATGACAGTAGCGTATTTGCCTGCAGGGATTTCACTCATTATGATGTTCTCTTTTTCAGCCATGTCCTTGGAAACAGGAAATCCAATTTCTACTTCCAGGTCGTTCATATCCATGTTGAAGTATCCTATATAAGGTACTCCCGATGGTTGTTCTCCAATCTCACCCATATATTGAATAATTTCAAGATAAGTCTTTTCTATTAGAGAAGGTAGATTTTGCATAGCACATCTTGTTCTTTTGCACAATGTTTTCTGAACTTCCAATTCAACCATTTCGCATTTTATAGACATAATGATACTCCTTTCAATCATCTTTTTATACACTTATATTTTATCATATTTCGATTTTTAAATATACTCGATTGCCTGATGAGTTAATTTTCGATATAAAAAAGCAAGAACAACTTTTAGTATAATTAATGACATATATCCGAAATAGGCGTATAATGTGAAGCGTAAGCAAAATATTTATTATTAAAGGAGAGGGAATATTATGAGGAGATTTTGGATAACCTGTGGAATTGTTGCTACTTCAATCTTCATACTGGGGATAGTTCTTGGAAAGGCAGCTTTTGAAACGGAAGATGAATATGAAATACAGTCTGAAACAGGACTGGAATGGGCACAGATTGAGGCTATTGTGAACTACAGGTACCTTGAACCTGATGGTGAGGATGGGTTCAAATATTTTGCCAGCATGGACGTATCAGGAGTTGGAGACAGACTGTCATTTGAAATAACGAATATAGAATACAAGATACTTAGAAATGGAGACAAGGTAATCATGCACTGCATTTGGGATTCTGAAGGACCATCATATGTGGACTTTGAAAGAGACCAGTGGGGGCGTTTGAATATCATGGAAGACAGACCCATTATTGTAGTTGACCCTGGCCATGGAGGAATCAATCTGGGCGGAGGTTCCAACGACTTGTGGGAAGAGAAGGACATGAACCTAAAGATGAGTTTTCTCATGAAGGAATTGCTTGAGGATAAGGGTCTGCGTGTCATCATGACAAGGACAAGGGACGAGTATGTACCTCTCTTCGACAGATGTGAAATATCAAACTATGTGGAGGCGGATCTTTTCATAAGCAACCACATCAATCTCTTCAATAGCAAGGCATGTGGTGTAGAGGTCGTATATAGTCTTAAGTCAGACGGTGATTTTGCAGATGAACTGGCACATTCAATAGCTTCTGTTGGAATGGAAATCTGGGATATCCGCTACAGAAGGGATGATGATCTACCAGCCGTCGATTATTACTTCGTTCATGAATACAATGACTCCGACAGTTATATAATAGAGTATGGATTTGCCGACAATGAAGGTGATGTGGAGATTATAAATGAAAGCTGGGAAATCATGGTGGAAAATGCATCAGACTCAATTGCCTGCTATGTTGAAGACCAATATTTCGGCAGCTATGCAATGAGTCAGAAGGGGGATTAATAGAATTTATTATGCCAATAGTTGCAAAAGACTTGATAAATGAAAATAAAATTGCAATTGCACATTATTGGTGATATAATTATTAGCAGAGCAATGCAAAGGGGCTGAGACACTTGGGGAGTACTTGGACGCTTTTCCCATTTTGAGCTGATAGCGTAACCGACCTGTATATTAGGTCGGTTTTTTAATGCTTTCTTGTTTCAACCCAGATGCAAATTCTACTTAAAATGGAGGTATTGAATGAAACAATCAAAGAAAATCATTTCATTAACACTTGCCTTGGTTATGGTGTTTGCCGTAATGTCAATTGGTACAGCAAGCGCTGCAAAGGGACCAGGGAAAAATCCAATAGGACCTGAACCGGATCCGGATATCAGTATAGATTTAGGCGAGTTAGAAGTCGAGGATATTGTTATTGTTTTGGACCCTGGACACGGTGGAGAGGATACGGGAGCTGTTGCTGATGTTGATGATGATGGGGTTGTTGAGTATGAGAGGGATCTTGACCTTAAAATAGCCAATTATCTAAAGTCGGAACTGGAAACATACTACAATATTGTTGTGGTCATGACAAGGGAAGACAATGATTCCAACCCGTCTCATGAAGACAGGGGTGCAGTAGCCGGTTTAATTCATGAAGATTATCCGGAAAATCCAGTGTATCTTATAAGTATACACAATAATGCCGGCGGATCTACTGGAGCCGAAGCCTATATCTCGGTACACGATGGAGAATTTGATTGGGGAGCTGGAGACTTAGCAGCAGGTATGCTTTATGAGATTTGCGAAAAATTTGCTTTGTACAACAGAGGCGTCAAAGACAGAACTGATGCTCCTTGGAAAGACTGGTACGGCATCAATGAAGAATGTGCCGAGTATGGTGTTGCATCCATAATACTGGAGCATTGCTTTATGGATAATGATTATGATGCAGGACAATGTCTTTCGACTGAAACTAAACTCGAGGCATTGGCAAAAGGTGATGCAGATGCTATTGCAGGGTGTTTTGGATTAGTAAAATTAGATAATTGATGCAACTATTGATATAGTAAATTAGTAAAGCCATAGTTAACACAGCTATGGCTTTTTGACATTTTGCTTTGAAGAATAAAGGTTGATGTAAAGATAATTATTTTTACATCATTATAGGAGATATTATGTTCAAAAGAATCGTTACAACACTGATTGCCGTTTCAATGCTGGTATTTCTCCCTATGGGGCCGGTGAATATGAACGCTAGTGGAGCGGAGACGAATATAAAACTTATAGTAGACGGCAATGATATTACTGAACAGGCAGCACCAGTAATTGTAGAAAATAGAGTACTTGTGCCTGTAAGGTTTGTAGTCGAAGAGCTTGGAGCCCAAGTATCCTGGAATGGCGAAAACCGTACAGTTGAAGTAAATAAGGGTGATGATTATTTGAAACTCATCATAGATAGTAGATTAGTGCAGTATGACCATGGAGAAACATATGAGTTAATCGATGTTGCTCCAATGATAATAAATGACCTTACCTATGTACCCTTAAGGATTGTAGGAAGTGCCCTGGGAATAGGCATCGAGTGGGATGACGATTCACGTACAGTATATGTTGATTCGGATAAATCTTTTGAAGTGGAGTCGTTTTATGGCATGGATATTGTTTCACTGAAAGATGGCCAAACAATAAATGGAAAGACAGACATAAGAATAGAAGTATCTGAGGAATATAAGGATATAGAAGGCCAAGTCAGGATTCTCCTTCTGGATGGTGATACTGCTACAGGCTTTATCAAGGATAGGGGAAGCGTCACCGATACATCCTTCACCTTCATCCCAGGTATTAAGGATAATGGCCACAAGCTAATCGCTGGAGTCCTTTATGATGAAGATGGTGAATTCGTGGCGGGAGATGTTGTTTCGGTTACCATAGAAGTTCAACCGGAAATTGACCTGCCTGAGATTGAAGATTATAGTCATTACCAAGACTCTATTGAAGTGATGCCGGACCTAAACTTCCTGGCAGAATATGTTGAATATGAGTTTTGGAATGAGAAAAAGGATATGGTCTTCAAAAGCGGCAAGAGAGATCCCTATGGCAGCTATACATGGTCTCCTTTTCTGGAAGAAGCAGGGGAATACACCATGAAAGCCACAGCCTTTGACAGTGCTGGAAACAGTTACGAGAGCAGGGAAGTTAATGTTACCCTGGATGTAGAAAGGGAGTTGTATATTAAAGGAGTATCTGATGATATGACTGTTGACAAGCCTCTTACATTGGCAGCGGGGAGAAACTTTGACGTGACGGATATTCAATATATAATCAAAAATCCTGATACGGGAGAGGAGACGCTACTTGCCAAGGTTCCCTATGGTGGATATGAATGGTTCCCCTCTGTGGAAGATGGCTTTCAGGGAGAAATGGAAGTGATTACTCGGGTAAAGGATATTGATGAGGATTATTATGACAAGCTGACCGTGACGGATGAAATACTCCTTCATGATTTTGAATCCCTTGATGGATTGATTCTAAGTCAGTATCCTGATGATTCCCAGGGTCGAATGGCCCTTAATTTTAGACATACCCAGGGAGAGTCAAGCCTAAAGCTCTTTTATGATTTCACCACTATGATATATGATGACCATTCCATAGCATTCATACAGTTGGGAGAAAGTGGAATGCCCTTGGATGGTCAACCGGACAGCATATCCATGTGGGTCTACGGTGACCAGAGCGACCACTGGCTCAGGTGCAGGATATACGATGCAGATGGATACAAGTACAAGCTTGATTTTGCTGATGAGGTGGACTGGCACGGATGGAAAAAGGTAACTGCAGTGATTCCTGATGATGTAACCTATCCCGTAATGCTAAAGGATATCTACATAGCTGAAATAGAATATGATGACAGGGATAAGGGTGGTATCTGTATCGACTCGCTGACGGCAGACTATATTCGTCCTCTTGATTCTGAAGAAATACCGGGGAATTACCACGACAGTTCACCTGTCAAGGTCAT